>VEQJ01000167.1 GCA_018883285.1 Alphaproteobacteria bacterium | reverse complement strand
CCCCAGGGGCACCAGCCGTGCTTCAGGCCGCGCCCGAAGCTGCTGCTCAGGCTGTCGATCCGGCCAAGCCTGTGATTGGCCCGGATCATGCGGGTGCGGTATTGTCACCGATGGTGGGCACGGTTTATTTGGCTTCGGAGCCTACCTCACCGCCCTTTGTAAAAGTGGGCGATACGGTGGAGCAGGGGCAAACCCTGTTGATTGTTGAGGCGATGAAGGTGATGAATCCGATTCAGGCGCCGCGTGCGGGCAAGGTCACGCATATCATGGTCACCAACGGTATTCCGATTGAGTTCGGCGAGCTGTTGATGATTATTGAATAGCATTAGATTACGACAACATACCGAACATTTTATTTAGGTTAGACGCATGATTGCCAAACTTTTGATTGCCAACCGTGGGGAAATTGCCCTGCGTATCCATCGCGCCGCTAAGGAGCTGGGTATGGCGACCGTTGCCGTCCATTCCACCGCGGATGCCGATGCCATGCATGTGCGGCTGGCGGATGAAAGCGTTTGCATTGGCCCCGCCGCCAGTAAAGACAGTTACCTGAATATGCCGGCGATCCTGTCGGCGGCCGCCATCACGGGGGCGGATGCCATTCACCCTGGCATTGGCTTTTTGGCAGAAAATGCCCGTTTTGCGGAGATGGTGGAGGATCACGGCCTGATTTTTGTGGGGCCCAGTGCCGAACATATCCTGTTGATGGGCGATAAACTGACGGCTAAAGAGGCCGCAACCAAGCTGGGCATTCCGATTGTGCCGGGCACGCCCGAGCCGGTGGAGGAGGATGCGGTGGCCTTAGCCTTTGCGGAGGAGGTTGGCTATCCCGTGTTGGTGAAGGCGGCTGGCGGTGGTGGCGGCAAGGGCATGAAGGTGGTGATGACGGCTGAGGAAATGCCAGAATCGTTGTCGATTGCCCGTCGTGAGGCGCAAACCCATTTTGGCAACCCCGCGGTTTATATCGAAAAATACTTGCCAAGCCCACGCCATATTGAGGTGCAGATTCTGGCCGATAAATTCGGCAACGCTGTCCATTTGGGGGAACGCGATTGCAGCCTGCAGCGCCGCCACCAGAAGTTGTTGGAGGAGGCGCCTTCGCCCATCCTGACCCCTGAGCAGCGGGCAGAGCTGGGCGCGCAATGCGTCAACGCGGTTAAGGAGCTGGGCTATCATGGGGTCGGCACCTTTGAGTTTTTGTATCAGGATGGCCAATTCTATTTCATCGAAATGAACACCCGGTTGCAGGTGGAACATCCCGTGACCGAGATGATCACCGGCATTGATCTGGTGCGCCAACAGCTGTTGGTGGCGGCGGGCGAAAAGCTGCCCTTCAAACAAAAGGATATTAAATTCACGGGGCACGCAATGGAATGCCGCCTGAACGCTGAAAACCCGATTAGCTTTGCCCCTCGTCCTGGCAAAATTAGCGATTACCATGCCCCTGGCGGCTTTGGGGTGCGGGTCGATTCGGCGCTGTACAACGGCTATAGGGTGCACTCCCACTACGACAGTTTGGTCGCCAAGCTGATCGTCCACGGCAATGACCGCGCCACCTGCGTCGATCGGCTAAAGCGGGCGTTGGGCGAATTTGTGATCCTGGGGATTGAAACCACCCTGCCGCTGTTTCAACAGCTGTTGGAGGATCCCGACTTTCTGGCCAGCAATTTTGATGTCAAATGGTTGGAGGGATTCGTCGCCGAACTTCAGGAGAAAAAGGCGGCCTAGCCATTTTAAAAAAATAACTCCGAGGGTAATTTGTTATGAATGAAAAAGAACTTAGAAAGCTTTTGCAGGCTGGTGAGTCGAGCAAAGTTGAGTTCAAAAGCAAATTTAATGACAAATTGCCTCAGACAATTTGTGCATTTGCTAATAATTTAGATGGCGATGGCAAACCTGGCTATATCATTATTGGCGTTAATGACGATAAATCATTCAGTGAATTGCGTGATACTGATAAAATACAAACGACAATTGCTGATTATCGTTCAAACGCCACTATTTATCCGTTGCCATCCATAGACGTACAACTTATCCGATGTGACGAGGGTGATGTGGTGGTGGTAAAGGTAGAGCCTTCATCAACCCCACCCCTACGCTTTGATGGGGTGGTATGGGTCAGAACGGGATCCAGCACTAGGAAGGCAAATCCAGAAGATGAACGTCGGCTTTCAGAGAAACGAACATCTTTGATCAAAACTTTTGACGCTGAGCCATGTAGAGATGCCTCTGTCGATGACTTAGCATTGCGCTTATTCGAGGAGTATCGTAGGGATGCAGTCAACCCTAGTGTTATAGCTGAGAATCATCGCAGTACCGATGAAAAATTAGCATCCTTAAGTTTTTTTGATTTGAAAAACCAATGTCCGACTTATGCAGGAATTTTATTATTTGGCACTAATATTCGGAGTTTTTTACCAGGAGCTTATGTGCAATTTTTGAAACTTCCAGGCAACAATCTTTCCGATCAGCCAGAAGACGTATATGAAATTAATGGAGATCTAAGAACTCTTGTCAATAGAGTTCATGAGAAAATTCGTTCACATAATCGTGTTTCTTTAGTCAAAGGCGAACGTTTTGTAGAGAAAAATGTTCCAGAATATCCCGAATCTTCTCTGCGAGAATTTTTGCATAATGCTATTATACATCGTGATTATCAATTGACTGCACCAATAAAGTTTTATTGGTATAAAGATTACATAGAGATTTCAAGCCCTGGTGGGCTTTATCCACCTGTAACTTATGATCAAATTGAAAGAACGACTGGCTACAGAAATCCAATTGTTGCAACTGCGATGAAAGAGCTGGGTTATGTAGAAAAATTTGGCCGTGGCATTCAGACTGCTCAAAAGGCACTGCAGGATAATGGTAATCCAGCAGCAGAGATTGAAAGAATAGAAGGGCATTTTCATGTAAGAATTTATGGGCGGAAATCGTGAAAATTGTTGCATTTTTTAATAACAAAGGTGGGGTAGGCAAAACAACTCTTGTTTACCATTTAGCCTGGATGTTTTCGCGTAAAAAAATTAAGACACTGGCGGTTGATTTGGATCCGCAAGCTAATCTGACCGCTATGTTTTTGCGGGAAAAACAATTAGAGGAAATTTGGCCAGATGGTGAGCATCCGAAAACTATTTATGGTGCGATTCGTCCAATGACTAGGGGGCTTGGTGATATACTTGATAATCCGTATGTAGAAATTATTGAACCTTCTTTATTTTCGAATTTAGGATTAATTCCTGGAGATCTAGGGTTATCGCTTTTTGAAGATAAATTATCAGAATCTTGGCCAAAATGTCACAATAGAGAGGAACCAGCTTTTCGCACCATGACGGCTTTTTACCGTATTATTGAAAAAGCTGCTAAAGAATATGATTTGATACTGGTTGATATAGGTCCGAATTTGGGAGCAATCAACCGATCCGCTCTTATTTCCTGCGACCACGTTGTGTTGCCCTTGGCGGCGGATTTGTATTCGTTGCAAGGACTAAAAAATTTAGGGCCAACCCTAAGAACATGGCGTGAGAC
>VEQJ01000166.1 GCA_018883285.1 Alphaproteobacteria bacterium | reverse complement strand
CGGTTAACCCCTGGCAACGCCGCTCCGCCCCCGAAGTGCGGCTGACCCCTGGCGGTTCCAGCGGTGGATCGGCGGCGGCGGTGGCGGCTTATATCGCCATGGCGGCAACCGGCACCGATACGGGCGGATCCATCCGTCAGCCAGCGGCTTTTTGCGGCCTGGCGGGCATTAAGCCGACCTATGGCCGTTGCAGCCGTTGGGGCACCATCGCCTTTGCCTCTAGCCTGGATCAGGCGGGGGTGTTGGCGCGCAACGTGGCCGATTGCGCCCTGATGTTACAGGCGATGGCGGGCTTTGATGCCAAGGATTCCACCTCAGTCGATCTGGCTGTGCCGAATTTTTCTGAAAAGCTGGGGACGTCGCTGCGCGGGCTGCGGATCGGTATCCCCCAACAGTATGATATTGATGGGCTGAACCCCGAATGCCGCCAGTTTTGGCAGCAGGGGCAGGAATGGTTGCGGGCGGCGGGCGCGGAGATTGTGCCGGTGCAACTGCCCCATACCAGCGCGGCGATGGCGGTGTACTATGTGATTGCGCCGGCGGAGGCCTCCAGCAATTTGTCGCGCTATGATGGCGTGCGTTTTGGCTTTCGTGCGGCGGGCAATTCCCTGCATGAGATGTACGAAAACACCCGTGGCCAGGGCTTCGGGCGGGAGGTGAAGCGGCGCATCCTGATCGGCACCTATGTGCTGTCGGCAGGTTACTACGATGCCTATTACACCAAGGCGCAACGGGTGCGGGCGCTGATTGCCGAAGATTTCCGTCTGGCGTTTGAGCGGGTTGATGTGCTGCTGGCTCCGACCGCGCCGACGGCGGCCTTTGGGCTGAACGAAACGCTGTCGCCGATTGAGATGTATCAGAACGATGTCTTCACCATTCCCGCCAGCCTGGCCGGCCTGCCCGCTATGTCGGTGCCAGTGGGGCTGAACGCCGACAGCCTGCCGATGGGGCTGCAAATTATTGGTCGCCCATTCGATGAGGTCACGGTGTTGCAGGTTGCCAGCGGGCTGGAGAATCAGGCGGCATTCACCGCCACCGCCTATACCGCCGCTGCCTAACAGCCTGGTTGATGGGGGGGGATGACTCCCCTGCCCTAGCCGCTTTATCAAAAAAAACCAGCCTTTCACCACCAGGCATAACCTTGAGGAACAGCGGTGAAAGGCTTGGAACAGAATCGATGCTTCACCCTGCTATTTCGGCTCAGGATCCGCTGGCCGATAGCTGGCGATGCTGGCGGCACGTTCCCGCAAGGTTGCGCTGTCAGGAATTTGCAACTCTGGCGCGCCGCTTTTGGCGTTCAAAAACTCCATCACCATTTGCCCTGTTAGGGTATCGTAAAAATATTGTGGAGAGTTACGGGCATTGGCCAGCTTTTCCTCCGCCACAGGGTTAACCGTATCCCCAATGGATGAGGGGGGGGTGGACGAAACTGATGATGCTGCCTTTGGTGGGGGCGCGGGTGCTACAGCCCTATCCCCCAACAACGTTCCCGATGGATGAGATACGATTGTTAATCCGCTAATTGGTGGTAATCCAATCATGACGCCCTCCCTGGCTGATTAAAAACCCTTTTTAATCGACGTACCTATAGCTATTATTAATATACTGGAATTTTACTGATAAATTATTAATACAGGTATCCATGACTTTATGCTAGGGTACAAACCTCAATTAGAATCAGTAGAATCTTTAAAATCTCAGAAAAACACAAAAAGACCTGTAAAAAATTTTTCAACTTTATAAAGTATTCTAAAAAATAAGATGAGGTAGGAAATGACAGATTACAGCCTTTACAATGTTCATGGTCACAAGGAAGCCATAAAAACCCTGGCAAACATCCTATCAACCATGGATGAAAAGACCGGACTTTATTACTGGAATGTGGTGTATTTTGCCAAAAATGGCGACATGATAATCCTGGTAGAAAACAACGGCCAGGCCTATTTTTTAATCTATCGCTTGGCGATTACCAACCATTTGGATGACCATTTGGGGCTGGCGGCGTGGCGTGAAACCCTGCTGGAATCGCCCAGCAAGGCACGGTTGAAAAAAATGATTGCCGATTTGCACGGCAGCTCTGACGGCATTAGCACCTTGATTCAATCGGTTGATGCATCAAAACCAAAGCTGCATCTGATTACCGATCCAACTTAACGCGATGATTCCAGCGGGCATTGCTGTAACAGGCGAATGCATGCGGATGACAAGGCTTAGCAAATGCGGCATAACAATTGTATGAATGCCGCGCTTTCCGATGCTGTTGATTGGCCGCATGTGTTGGTGGTGGATGATGACGACCGCCTGCGCGCCCTGCTGTGTCAATTGCTGCAACAATCGGGATTCTGGGTGACGGAGGCGGCCAATGCGGATGAGGCGCACCGCCTGCGTCGCGGGTTTGCCTTTGATCTGGCGGTGGTGGATGTCATGATGCCGGGCAAGGATGGCCTAAGCCTGACTGCGGAATGGCGCACCGCCGCCGATGATTTGGATAATTTTGTGGATATGCCTGTGTTGCTGCTAACCGCGCTGGGAGAGGCGGGCGATCGCGTGCGTGGCCTGCAGGCGGGGGCAGAGGATTATTTGGTTAAGCCCTTTGAGCCCGAAGAGCTGGTGTTGCGCCTTAAGGCCTTGCACCGCCGCAGACAGCAACAACCTAAGGCACAACCCGCGGCGCCAAACGCTACAGGGAATCCCGCTGCACCCACCAAGGTACGATTCGGGCAATTCACGGTGGACACCGCCACCGGCATGGTACGCCAGGATGGCCAACTGCTCAGCCTGACCGCGGCCGAACAAGCCCTGCTGCAAAAACTGGCATCCAGCCCCAATCAGGCCGTCAGCCGTGACGCCCTGCAACCGGCGGGGTCATCCCCCCTGTCGCGCGCGGTCGATGTGCTGGTAACCCGCCTGCGCAAACGGTTAGAGCCCGATCCTAGCCGCCCAATCTATCTGCAAACCGTGCATGGCGCCGGTTACCGTCTGCAAACCGAGGGCGTGGCATGAGGATGCTGCGTCGCCAATGGCGTCGATTGCGGTTTTTTGTTCGTTCACAATGGCCGCGCCGACACGATCTTCTTCCCAAAAGTTTGTTTGGCCGAAGCTTTCTGATCATCGTCACCCCGATGGCGATTTTGCAACTGGTGCTGGCCTTTGTGTTTTATGAGCGGCACTGGGAAACTGTTACCCGCCGCCTGGCCAACGCCCTGGCCAATGAAGTGCAGGTGCTGACCGTGCTGATGGCGGGGCAGGCCAGTGATGACTATATCCCACGCCAGGTGCAATCGTTGGCGGGAATCATGGAAATACAGCTTAGCCTGTCGGCGGGGGCGGATATAACCAGCAATCGATCCTACAACAAAACCGAACGGCTGGTGGAAAAAGCCTTGCAGGCGCATCTGCTTTACCCCGTCAATATTGACATCGATCGCGATGCCAAACAGCTGAACATCTGGATTCCATGGGGCGAACGGGTGTTGCGGATACAGGCCAGTCAGGAACGGGTGCTAAGCTCGACCACCTATATCTTTATCC
>VEQJ01000165.1 GCA_018883285.1 Alphaproteobacteria bacterium | reverse complement strand
CGAAAGCTTGAGGATTACTTGACGAAGCTGTCTTTTATGCCCGCCAAGATTGCCAGCTTTTTCCAACACCCCAAAACAGCCTACGCCGCCGCCGCCTGATGTTATCTGTTTTTATGGAATGTTAATAATTTAAAATTCTTATTCAATCTTAAGAAATTTATCCCAGAAAATCCAGGTTTATCAACCCATTGTATCAGAATGCAATAGGAAAATATGGTTAGCAAGTATTCAAAGCTGGCGGCGATACGGTTACCACGTTAGGGCATTGAGGGTTGGATGGCATCGCCAGCGGCGGCTAGCAAATCGCCCAGCTGGCGGCGGGATAGGCGGCCAATCGCGGCGCGCAGGCCAAGGTTGCTAAGCCGCACCCCCGTTTCCGCCTGCACCAAGCCAACCTGGGCATTCAACAATTCCCGTTCAGCATTCAACACGTCCAGGGTGGTGCGCTGGCCATATTGCGCCTCCTCCCGCACGCCTTTAAGGGCGCGATCGGCGGCGGTCACCGCGGCGGTAAAGGCTTCCTGTTGGACGCGGTTGGAGGCCAATTCGTTCCAAACGCGGCTGACCTCCTGCGCGATTTGCCGTTCACTTTGCCGCAACAGCCGTTCGGCCTGATCCTGATTGGCACGCGCCACCGCGATGCGGCCTGTGGTGCTGCCACCCGTGTACAGCGGCATGGACAGGGACAGGCCACCCCGATACACCGTCGCCTCACGATCCTTGCTGGACACATCGTTTTGATAGCCCGCGCTGGCGGTGGCATCCAGGCTGGGATAGCGTTCGGCCTCCGCCTGTTGCAGGGCATGGCGCGTGGCCAGCAATTTGGCCTGATTCTGGCGAATGCGGGGATGTTCCTTTGCCGCGATGGCCAACAGGTCGGGCAGCGGCAGGGACAATTCCTGCAGCGGGCGATCCAGCATTTCAGCCGCTGGTTCACCCGTTAAGGCCTGATAGGTTGATTCGGCGGCGCTAAGGCGGCTGTTGGCGGCGCTTAAATCGGCCTGAATGCTGGCCAGCCGCGCCTTGGCTTGTGCGACATCGGTGGCGGTCAGCTGGCCAACCGAAAAGGCCAATTCGGTCTGGCGCAACTGCTCCGTGATAATGGTTTGGGTGGTGTTGTTCAGCTTTACGACCTGTTTGGCGCGAATCAGCTCATAAAAATTGGTTGCGCTGGTCAACAGCAGTTGGCGTTCGGCCTCCTCCTCCGCCGCGGCGGCGGCATCGGCATTGGCCTTAGCCGCATCCTCAGCGGCCAACAATCCACCGCCACGAAACAGGGCTTGGCGCAGGGCTAATGCCCCCTCACGCGGGGTGGTGGATATATCCGCGCTGCCGACATTGCGGGTTTGCTGGCTGGCGATACTGCCCGCCGCCGACAATTGCGGCAACCGCGCCCCAAAGGCAACATCGACGCCCGCCGCCGCCGCCTGCCTCGCGCTTTGGGCGGCTGCCAAACCAGGCTCATTCCGCAAAACCAGGTCAAAGACTTGCAACAGGTCTTTGACCGCTTGGCCTGGGGACTGTAGTGCGGGCATCGCGGTAGGGGCAGCTGTTCCCGTTGAAGATGGCTCAGCCGCTGACTGTGCCCAGCCTGTGCCAATTGGTGCCGTGGTCGTTAAAACCATCAGCAGCAGGGTGGAAAACAGCCTAATAGGGTTCATGGCAATGCAATAACGAAAAACGGAGGCTAATAACGGGGCAGGGTGGGATCAATTTCTTGTGACCAGCGGTCGATGCCGCCCTTAAGGCTTTGCACCTGCCCAAACCCCTGTTGCAACAGGAACTGGGCGGCTTGCAGGCTGCGCACCCCATGGTGACACAGGGTAACGGTGGGCAGGGTGGGATCCAACTCCTGCCACCGCTGTGGCAATTCTTGCAGCACCAGGTGGCGGGCATGGGGCAGCGTGCCAATCGCCACCTCCTCCGCGCGGCGGACATCGACCAGCTGAAGCCTGGTGGCCGCCTGGCCATCCTGAAGCAACTGATGCAATTCTTGGGGGGTGATTTCGATGGTCATAACCCTAACTTACCCAGCTTAGCAAAATCGGCAAGACAAATGGCAGCGCCACAATCGCCAAAACCGTGCTGATCATCACCAGGCTGGCCGCCTTTTGCACCGGCATATCGTTTTGGGCGGCATAGGCGGTGGTGTTGGCGGCAATTGGAGTACAGGCGATAACGATCAGGCATTGTGCCATCACAGGCGTCAATAGGCTAGTAAAGACACGATCCATGAGAATTAGGAATAAAGCCAAAGCTGGCCAAATCAAAAATTTCCCTAACAGTCCAACGGCAATTAACTGGTAATCCCATTTGAAATGTCTTTGATTGGCCAGCGCCAAACCAACCAGCATCATTCCTATGCAGATATATGCCCCCTTGCTGACCTCCCAAAATTTTAGAAAGACGGGGGGCAGGCCAACATGGATTCCTGATAAGATAAGCCCAACGATCATTGCATATATCATGGGTAGGCGTGCCACTCGCCGCAGAGCATCCCGTACCGTCAGATTACCCCTTGCAACATAATAATAACCAAAGGTTGCATCGTAAAAGCCAATGCCAATTAGGGTTAGCATATACATCCCGACGGTCTCATTGCCTAGAACAGCTAAGGCAACAGGTAGCCCAAAATAGCCTGTATTGCCTGTTCCCGTTGCAAGCGGCAGCAGAAAGACAGCCCGCCTATCATCAATCACCCTTTTGCCTAACAACAGACTGAATGTTCCAACTATAAAGCTGATGGCCAAGCCTATGAATGGCAACAAAAAGACCGTTGGGGTAAAGGCCAGTTGCGCGACGGCACCCCCCACCACGACTGGCACAAAGCCGTAAATCAGCAAGAACGCAACCGATTTCAAATCCACCTGATGCAGCTTGCCCAGTACATAGCCCAATCCAACCAGCAGGGCGATCGACAAAAAGGTGGGGAACAGCTGGTGAAACATCAAAAATCCAACATTGGACGGTTAGGATGGCATTAGAACACAAAACGATGCGGTGGAGCAAATCCAGGCAGCCAGGGGGTTGCGCAATCAAATAAGGCCAGGCGGGAAAGCTGCCCATGCTGCTTACGATACAGATAGGCGGTGCCAATCGACCCTTGCTGTGCCCCATCACCCTCACGAACAATCAGCAACAGCCGTCCCCCCTCACGCAGTCTGTCGCCATAGTGGCCATCGCCATCATGAAGCGGGGGGGATGCCACCGCGCCATTCAGGAAAATCACGTCATAGCCGTCATAATCCTCAAAGCCCGCCTGCGGCAGGCTATCCAGGAATTTGGTTTTGCAACCGCCAAGCTTTTTGACCAGCGTCGATGCTTGATCCCGCATCTTGGCGTCACCTTCAACCGCCACCACCCGCCCGGCCAACAGGCTGAACAGGGCGGTGCTGTACCCCGTGGCGGGGGCGATATCCAACACGTGACAGTCGGGGGTTACGGCCGCCGCCTGCAACAGCCGTGCCAGCACCATAGGCTCCATCAGCCAGCGTTGGTTGCCGTTGCCGTCGATGCCCAGGGCAACATCCTCATCCACAT
>VEQJ01000164.1 GCA_018883285.1 Alphaproteobacteria bacterium | reverse complement strand
ACATAGCATCACCCTCCGTTGAGCGATTCTATCATAACTCCCTATGAATGTCGACAGTTCCTAGCCCCCCAACAGCCAATCGGGCAGGCGTTGCGGCTTGCCATTATCCAACCGAACCAGGGCAAGGGTAACCGACAGGCTGGCCAGCAGGGTTTTGGCAGAAGATCCCGCATCCCCCGCATCCCCTGAATCTCCCGACCTCCCCGAATGGCCTGCACCCGCCACCATCGCTGGTTGCCCCGCCGATAGCGCGCCCATGGGCTGATCATCGGCGCGATGAATTTGTTGCGTCATGATAAGGCGGCTGGGGCGGTGATGATCCACCCAACTGCTGACCATCACCAGCTCATCCAGGCGGGCGGGGCGGTGATAGGTGGCGTTCAGGCGATGCACGACAAAGGCCATCCCCTGGGCACGCAGATCGGCCGATTGCTGTGGCCAACCAGCGCGCAACCATTCCGTGCGGGCGCGTTCGGCAAAATGCAGATAGCGGGCGTGATAGACCACGCCGCCCGCGTCGGTATCTTCATAGTAAACCCGCAGAGCTAGCCGATGAATCGGCTGATGGCGCACGATTGTCACGGCTCAGGCTTCTTGGCTAGGAATTGAAATTTCGATTCAGGCCGCCTGTTGCAGGGGGCGCTTAAGGGCGGCCACCCCGGGCAGGGTTTTGCCCTCCAACCATTCCAAAAAGGCGCCACCCGCCAGCGAAACATAGCTGATTTGGTCTGTAACCCCCGCCTTGGCCAGGGCGGCTACGGTATCGCCGCCGCCCGCCACCGACAGCAACTGCCCCTGACCTGTCAATTCGGCCACCCGTTGCGCCAGGGCGATGGTGCCCGCATCAAAGGGGGTCAGCTCAAACGCGCCGACGGGGCCGTTCCAGACCAGAGTCTTGCTGGCGGTCATCACCTGGCTCCAGGCCTGCACGGTGGCGGGGCCGATATCCAAAATCATCTCATCCGCTTGCACATCGCCCAGTGCCGCCACCCGACTGTCGGCGCCCGCCTTAAACTCCCGCGCGACCACCACATCGGTGGGCAGGTGGATTTTGCGCCCGCTTGCCGCCGCCTGATCCAAAATGCGGGTGACGGTGCCAATCAATTCCTTTTCACACAGCGATTTGCCAACGGGATAGTCCAGCGCGTGCAAAAAGGTGTTGGCCATGCCGCCGCCAATCAACAGATGGTCAACGCGATCCAACAGATTCGACAACAGCTCTAACTTGGTCGAAACCTTGGAACCGCCAACCAGGGCGGCTACGGGACGGGTCGGCTGCTCCAACGCCTTGGCCAGCGCCGCCAACTCCGCCTCCATCAGCAGGCCGGCATAGGCGGGCAGCAGGTGGGCAACCCCCGTCGTCGAGGCATGGGCACGATGCGCCGCCGAAAAGGCATCGTTGACGTAAATATCGCCCAATTTGGCCAAGGCCTGGGCAAAGGCGGCCTCATTCGCCTCCTCCCCCGCTTCGAACCGCACATTTTCCAACAGCAGAATTTGGCCGTCACCCAGGGCGGCTACCGCCGCCTCAGCCTCTGCCCCGACTGTTTGATCGCAAAAAGCGACGGGATAAGCGGCCAATTGTGCCTTAAGCACGTCATAGACGGGGCGCAACGATTGGCTGGCATCGCGTTGGCCATTGGGGCGGCCAAAATGCGCCAGCAGGATAACGCGCGCGCCCATATCCGCCAGGGTTTTGATGGTGGCCAGCGATTTTTCGATACGGCTGGCATCGGTGACCACCACCTGCCCATCCTGATTGGCGATAGGCACGTTGTAGTCTACCCGCACCAGCACCCGTTGCCCCTTAGCGTTGCAGTCTTTGAGTCCCAGAAAATCGCTCATAACCCATACTCCTTAAAAAAATGTTATTTCTTGTGGTTAACGCTGATGGCATGACCAGGTTGCGGGAATGGAGGAAGCGGTGAGATTCGAACTCACGGAGGAGTTGCCCCCTCGGCAGTTTTCAAGACTGCAGCCTTAAACCACTCGGCCACGCTTCCTTAATATCATTCGCCTTTCGACATCAACCATCACTTACACCAACATCCCCCCAGCAACCTCGGCAGTTTTGACGCTTCGCCTACTGGCTACGCGCCCTCCGGGTCTCTCGCTTCGCTCGATTTCCAAAAATCCTCCTGGACTTTTGTCAAGACTGCAGCCTTAAACCACTCGGCCACGCTTCCGTTAACGGCATCCAACGGCAAAAACCATACCCATTATGCTGTCACTTTAGCAACAATTTGTGCCCAGCGCAAAGGATAGCTTTGCTGGCCAGCTTAGTATTCAAATCCAGCCGCTTTTCATGGGGCGGGTCATGGGGCAAGGGAATTAAGTATCCCTATGATCGCGCAAATGCCAGCAACGGTTGGTAATCGCCAACATCTGCATCGCGCAGAGCGGCAATATAACGGGTGCGCAGGTCATCTGGCTTGGTGAGGTTGGAATTGCCGCCCCAGCTGAGTTTCTCACCATTAAACTTGGCCACAATGACATCGGCGCACATGCGTGCGTGCCGGCCGTTACCATTGGGGAACAGGTGAATTTTTACCAGGCGATGGTGGAAAATCACGGCCAAATCGCTGATGGGATAGGTTTGATGCTCTAACCAATATTGGGCATCACCAAGCAGCTGGTGCAGTTCGGTGATGATGCACAGGCGATCCACGCCGATATTCTTATTGGTCTTGCGAAAAGTGCCTGCCCATTTCCACACATGGCCAAACATGCGTTTGTGGAGGTTGAGTAAGAATTTTTCTGTCCAGATATCCAGTTTGCTAAGCGTGGTTTTCTGCATCACCCACTGGCGGGCTTCCAGGATATTTTCTTGCTCGAACGCATTGAGATCTTCACGGGTGATAAGGTTAGGAATCAGGCCGCGCTTTTCCTCCTCATCCAATGGCGTCTGGCCTGCGATATAGTGGTATTGCACGGCTTAATCCCACAGCTTGGTGTTGGGGTTTTTGGCCAGCTCTTCCGCAATCTCCTGAATCTTTTGGTGTAGATTGCCAACGCCTTGCGCCTCAAGCTGCATGGTGTGATCCACCGCGGCCACGATGTCTTTGGCCTTAATCAGCGCCTGTCTGTCAATTATGGCCTGCAAACTATCCCCCTCTGGCACCAGCGCGTAGACCAGGCGGCAGTTCAGGGCTTCGGCCGCCTTGCGCAACGATTTAAGCGTGATGGCATCCTCCACCTCATTGGCTTCTAAACGCGCGGCCGATTGTTGGGTTATCCCCATGCGATCCGCCATTTGGCGCACGCTCATGCCCAGGGATTTGCGGATAGCCGTTAACCAACCGCCTGTTGGGCGATCACAACCGCGCATGTTGGCCAAGTACCGATCGAGCGTTTGCCGTTGCAGCTGGGTGAATTTGCTAGCCATATTACAGCCTATAATCTGTTTATTAGAACCATAATAACAGAATATAAGCTGTAAGTAAATTGACAAATTACAGCGTAAAAGCTGTTTTTGTCCCGCGGTGTGATGACGGGAATGACGATTAGGCCGCGGGGTCGGCGGGGGTGGCGGGGTCTATGA
>VEQJ01000006.1 GCA_018883285.1 Alphaproteobacteria bacterium | reverse complement strand
GGCCATGATAAATCGCTGAACAGATACAGGCTTGGGCAAAGGGCGGGCAGCAGGTGGCGGGTCAGCCCCCCCGTGCCGCCACCGATTTCCAACACGCTTAGCCCCGATGCAGGGTGGCTGGCCAAAATCGCCTGCGCCAATTGCTGCGCCACCACCGCCTGCAAACCGGCCTGGGCGTCATAGTGGGGGCTTGCCCGCCCAAAATTGTGCGCCACCGCCGTTTTAATCATCAGGGCAACCGCCGAAAAAAGGCGATAAGCTTTTCCGCCAAAGGCTGCCAATCCGGGGCATCCTCTGGCAACGCATGGCGGCCGTGCGATTCCCAATGCAGGGTGACATGGTCATGGTCACCAAAGCTGGCCTGTGACAGGGCGGCGGGCACGATGGGGTCTTTATCCGCCGCCACCGCCAACACGGGCACATCAAGATGACGTAGGGTATGGCGATGATCCCAATCCTCAAGCCACTGCAACCCCTGGTGCAGGGCGTGGCCATCAACAGTCGCGGGCGGCTGACGCGGGCTGCCCGCTGCTTTGTAAAAACCACTCAACAGCTCATGCGGGTTGTGGGGCAGATGGGCGCGCATCGGCGCCAAATGTTTGGGTGGGATACCATGCGGCCAATCGTGGGGGTCATCGGGGTTGGCGACAAAGCGGCTAAAGCCATACAGGCTGACCAAGCCTTGCAACCCGCTATCCCCCTGTTGCGCCCGCTTAGCCTGCTGCTCCAACAGCCACATCACCCCCATGGAGTGCCCCACCCCGATCCAGGGCTGCCCCTCTGGGATAACGGGGGGATGGCTATCGGCATTGGGCGTGCCTGTGTAGCCAAAATCGACCAGCTGCACGGGATAGTCAGCCAAAAAGGGCATCAACCCCTGCCAACATTGTGCGCCGCTGCCCCACCCATGCGCCAACACGATGGTTGGTTTGGGCTTGCTTGCAGCGTTGTCGATGCTTTTGTCGATGCTTTTGTCGATGGTCATGCCACCCCCCCCTGAACAGAAGACAACCTGGGCGGAGACAATTCATCCAACGCCTGCCACAGTCTATCCAAATCCTGGGGTTGATGGGCGGCGGTCAGGGCTAAACGCAACCGCGATTGATTCGGCGGCACCGTCGGCGGGCGGATAGCGGGGGCGATGATGCCCGCCTGCCGCAATTGGTGACTCAGCCGCAACGCTTCGCCCTCCCCCCCCACCAACAGCGGCACAATCTGCGTGCAGGACTGCCCCGTCTGAAAGCCACGCGCCGCCAGCCCATTTCGCACCTGCGAAGCAAGTTGCAACAGCTGTTGACGGGCAGGTTCCAGCGTGGGCAGCAGCGATAAGGCCGCCCCAATCGCCCCCAACACGGGCGGGGGCAGCGCGGTGGAATAAATAAAACCGCTGCAACGGTTAATCAGATAGTCGATCAGCACCCTACTGCCCGCGACATAGGCGCCAAAACTGCCCAGGGCTTTACCAAAAGTTCCCATCACCAGGTCGATCTGCCCTGGATACTGGCTGGCCAGCCCGCCCCCATCCTGGCCAAATACCCCTGTCGCGTGCGCCTCATCCACATACAAAAAGGCGCCATAACGCTGGCACAGGGCTATCAACCCCGCCAAGTCGGCACAATCGCCATCCATGCTGTACACCGATTCCACCAGCACCACCCGCGCGCTGTTGGCATGGCGGGTCAGCAAGCTTTCCAGATGATTGAGGTCGTTATGATGAAACCGTTGCGGCATCACCCCCGCACTGCGGCATGCGGTGTACAGGCTGGCATGAATCAGGCGGTCGGCCAGCACCACGGGGTCACGCCCTATCGCCGCAGGATCCAGCAGCGCGGTCAGGATGGTGGCGTTGGCCTGATAGCCGCTGTTCATGAT
This sequence comes from Alphaproteobacteria bacterium, assembly GCA_018883285.1. Taxonomy (GTDB): domain Bacteria; phylum Pseudomonadota; class Alphaproteobacteria; order CAISOG01; family CAISOG01; genus CAISOG01. The sequence continues at coordinate 13,508 of VEQJ01000006.1, read as the reverse complement.
CAGCGCGGCCTGCGTCCCCTTCAGCGGCGCCAGTGCACGCTCCAACGGCTCATACAGCGCCGCCGAATCGCCCAGCAGGCGTGAGGCACCCGCCCCCACCCCAAACCGCGCCGCATAATCCTGCGCCGCCGCAATCAGGGCTGGATGACGACGCAACCCCAGGTAATCGTTACTGGCCAGGTTCAACGCATCATTGGCAACATCGGCGGGCAACCGGCGATAGCGTTGCGCCGCCTGCTGCCGCATCAACCAATCCTGATAGGGGGCGTCAAAAATACTCATACCCCTTTTACACATATTCTGGCGGTTTCTGTCAAAATGGCGTAACGTAAAGTGACTAAACTTTAATTTGGTTTTTATGAGGTTTGAATCTTGCCCCAAAATTTTTCCATGCCGTCCTCGACTGTTTTACACGCTGCCAACCCTGCAACGCCATATTCTAAAAGGCTTAGTCGGGGGCAGAATGGTTTTGCCATCGGCCTTATTCTGGTGGTGGTTGCCCTGATGGCTATTGTCATTGGCGCTATTGCAACAGGTAACCGCGGCGCCACCACGGTTGGTAAGCAGGAGGAGGAACGGTTGGGCGCCTCCTTTCTTCTCACCACGGGTAAGGGGTTTGAGGTGCAGATTGCTTCTTACGTCACCGCCAACAACCTTAAGGGCTATCAGCTGTATGCGGTGATGGGGGGAACCGATGCGGTGCGCAACAACGTTGCCAATCTTTGGCGACCACGCGGGGGGCTGACCCCACCAAAGGTTGCCGAAACCAGCTATGAGCAGGCGCCGATAGCAGCCATCCATGGTGCTGGCGCAACCCAGGGGGCATGCGCTCTTAATCCTACTTACGACACCGACACCAACGGCAATGGCTGCGCCTGGTACCTTAGCCGTGTGAACATGGGCATTGGCCGAAACACTTTAGACGCTGGACAGCAATGGACGGGATCCGCCCTTACCAACGATCTTATCGTATACACCTTCCCCCTACGACTGGCAGTTTGCCAGCAGACCAACAACTTGCTTTTTGCTGCCCCGCTCAGTGATGCACCTGTGCAGATGCAGCCGGTGACAGGATGGAGAAAGCTCGCCGCCAATGATGGCGCCAACCAATGGGCGCCGGTGGTCGCGGCAACCCCCGCTGCTGCCGCCGTCGACAGCAGAACGCCAACCAACTCAGCGCAATTCTCCTCTGGCGGTATTGTGGGGCCCGCGGGGGCAACCGTGGCCGCCCCCCTAAACATTAGCGGTGAGCCCCGCAACGAATTTTGCGGCAATGCCAATATCGGGCTGGCGGCGGGCACCAACATTTACACCTATGTCAAAACCGTTTTTGTGCAGTAGGCGCGGCCGCTTAGCTGCGAGGTCGCCAGCCAACTGTTGCAGTTCGCCGCCGCATTGCGTATGCTGCTCAGCCTGGGCGGTCGTGGCGAAATGGTAGACGCGCAACGTTGAGGTCGTTGTGGGGGAAACCCCTTGGAGGTTCAAGTCCTCTCGACCGCACCATTTTTATTGGTTGTTTTGGTTGGATTTTTAGACGATACGAGGCTCTTAAATGAGGAGTGGTACATTATATTGCATCGCACCCATTCCTGCTGGCGAACTATTTTTAAAAGAGTATTGTACAGATGTTTTTGCCCGTCTTAGAATGACTCTTGATAACTTTAATTTGATCATGATATGAACATTCATAGTGTTTACTCAATACCTACTCCCTTTATAGGTTCGCTTGCTCAAATTGAAAATTGGGAGGCTTGGCTGACTCATATCAGCTCCATGAGATTTGATGCCGTGCATCTGACACCTTTCTGCCAACGTGGAGAACAGACAGCGCCCTCTGGAAAATATGGTTGTTTTTACTCAATTAAAGATCACAGAGCCTTTGACCCAAGTATCGCTGGAGGGTTAAGCGAGCAGGAGGCCACCCAAGCAATGCAATATGTTACTGCATTGGCTAAAACCCAGGGTATGCAACCAATATTTGATCTCGTCTTAAACCACACATCAACTGATCACCGTTGGATTACAGAGAATCCTTCACTATATCAGACAGATGCATTAATTGTTGATGGTGACCCTTGGGATGATGTTCGTCCTCTGAATTGGTCTGAGGAAAACAAAGATCTGCTAGTAGCAGATGCTATTCAAACGATTGAATGGGCAAAGAAGCTTGGGTTTACAGCTATTCGTGCGGATTACCCCAACAACATACCTAGCAACGCATGGGAAGCAATCATTAACACATTTCCTGATATGACTTTCATAGGAGAAACTGTAGGCTGCGGGCATCAAGGAATACGTGATCTTAGTAAGCCTTTTCACAGCTTATATTCTAGTCACTATTTTTGTGAAGCAGGCTTAGAGCCATGGCTACTTGCAGAAAGAAATTTATTGTTAAAGCGTGGAAAACGGATCATAGCCCCCGTTAGCACTCATGATGAACTGCCTCTTGCAAAAAAAATCCTAGAACAGAACAACACATTATCATATGAAAGCATTATTGACGCACACAAACAGCGTTATTGGGCCGCATCAAATTTTGGGATTCCATTTGCCCTGGCAGGATTTGAGTTCTGCACAGAAGAGCGTGCAAATATCCTAAACCACCCTGCGGAAGGTCGTTATATCAATAAACCGCGAACACCAGATCAAATGCTTAGTAATCCCCAATGTGATTTAAGAGCATACATAGCATCTATAAATGCTTGCCGACAAAACAACCCTCTTCTCAAATCACCATTGTTAATAGACTCAAAACCTCTAGGCGACTCGGGGGGGTTTATCCAATGGCGCTGGAACGAAGATGGAACGACTCTTGTCACTGTACACAATATTGCTAATGGCCAATTGCCTGATGATGTCTTAAAAACTGCCTATGAACAATCCGGGCATCCAGAAAATTTTGTACCTATTGCAGAACAACACCCTGATATTCCAACACATGCTATTTTTTACCGTGGCGATCGTCCGCAATGGTTGGATACTCTCTTAGAAAAAATAAGATAAAAAAAATTGACACAAAAAACAAAAAGTGCTATTTAATCAAAAAAATATAAGGAGATTTTTATGAAAATTGCATTAGTTGCCACAACAGAAACGCCCATTCCTCCAACTGGTTACGGCGCACAAGGACGACTTTGTCGATCGTTGATCCAACATTGGAGCGCACAAGGCCATACAGTTGACGTTTATGCTTCTGGCGACTCTAACTTGTCTTTTGCAGATTCAACAAAAGTAAAGCTTATTCCTACGGTCGATTCAAGTCCAATGGATTATTTCAAAGCAAAAGATTCTTGCATAAATGCTCTTAAAATGGCTGTGATACAAGATAGTTTTAATCCATATGATGCTATTCAGCTACATTCTGACTATATGTTTTATGGAACAGGCGATGTTTCACTTGATACTTCTTTTGCAAAAAAGAGTTTTTTTGTATGTCACTATGGAGTCCGATACAATCATGAGATTGCCAAAGTAAATTTAAGCTTGATATCAAATTTTCAGAATGCTGCCATTCTTAATGCTGGATATCAGAATGCTATAGGCACTGTTCACAACGGCATCCCCAGTAACGCCATTCTGCCGCCACAAAATCCTACAAAAGATTACTTGCTTTTTGTGGGACATATACACCCAACTAAGGGAGTGCTAGAAGCCATAAGATTGGCTGAACAAACTGATAGAAAAATTAAAATAGCCGGACCATGTAAAACGGGATCAGAAGATTATTACAATGAATGCCACAAACTGGCTGAAACTATCAATTTCCGTAAGCGCACCAACTTGATTTCTTGGATAGGAGAGATATCAAGCGCACAAAAGGCAGATTTATTTGGAAATGCTTTTGCTGTTGTCGCATTTCCACAGTGGGAAGAACCATTTGGAATGATAAATATAGAAGCAGCTTCAGCAGGAACACCCGTAATAACCTCACCCAAAGGAGGCATACCAGAGATTGTTATTGACGGCAAGACAGGCTTATTGGTAGATTCTCCAGAACAAGCTTGTTCAAGAATAAATGAAATAGAATCATTAAGCAGTATACAAATTAGGGATCACTTCCTTGCAAATTTTACTTCTGAGCTTATGGCAAAACGCTATATAGAAATTTTTGATAGGGCTACTAAATGACCACGATTTATCAGATTTATCCCCGCAGCTTTCAGGACAGCAATGGGGATGGCGTTGGCGATTTGCGCGGGATTGTTGATCGCCTACCTTATCTGGCCAAGCTGGGTGTCGATATGGTGTGGATCTCGCCCTTTTTCCTCTCTCCGCAAAAAGATTTTGGCTATGATGTCAGCGACTACCGCACGGTTGACCCGCTATTTGGCTCCAACGCTGATCTGGCGCAGTTAATTACCGAAGCGGCACAACACAACTTAGGGATCATGGTCGATCTGGTTCTGGCTCATAGTTCCAACCAGCATCCGTGGTTTCTGGAAAGTCGTGCCAGCCGTGACAATCCGAAAGCCGATTGGTATGTGTGGGCTGATCCCCTGCCTGATGGTAATGTTCCCAACAATTGGCAATCGGTGTTTGGTGGCTCGGCCTGGCGCTGGGAACCACGGCGCCAACAATACTACCTGACTCACTTTTTGGGGGAACAGCCTGCCCTGAACCTCTACGCACCAGCAGTGCGAGAAGAGTTGTTGGCGGTGGTTGAATACTGGCTTCAGCAAGGCGTTAAGGGTTTCCGCTTTGATGCCATCCATTTTGCTCATTACGACCCGCAGCTGCGCAACAACCCACCCGCCCCGCGAGGTTCTACCAGTGGCGCGCTTTCAGATTCCCCTTTTGGGATGCAAGACCATGTGTATGACCTTGGTCAGCCAGCGACCATCGACTTCATCCGCGACATTCGTAAGGTAGCCGATCGCTACCCTGGCGCGCTACTGCTTGGCGAGGTTGGAACGGTGGAGATCGCACGCACCTATGTTGGCGCCGATAAATTCGATCTGAGCTATAGCTTTAACATGCTGGATATTCGTGAGCTGGTAACGGTAGGGTTGTTCCGCGAAAAGCTGGCGGGTGGCTTAGCGGGCTTTCTGCCAGGCACCTCCTGCTGGGCGCTCAGCAACCACGATGCCCCCCGCCACGTTACCCGCATGGGTTCGCAGGATCCGAGCCATCGTGCCGCTTTTGCCAAGATGATCGCCGCGGTGGTGCTAACACTGCCTGGCGGGCTGTGCCTGTATCAGGGGGAGGAATTGGGACTGCCTACGGCTGATCTGCGGTTTGAAGATTTGGTTGACCCCTATGACATAGCCTTTTACCCTGACCACGTTGGTCGCGATGGAGCGCGCACCCCCATGCCATGGTTTCAAGATGTCGCCAACGCAGGTTTTAGCACGGCGGCCAACACCTGGCTCCCCGTCGATGCAGCCCAACAAGCTTTGGCGGTGGACTCGCAAGAGGAAGATCCCCAATCGACACTAAATCACTATCGTCGATTGATTGCGTGGCGTAAAAACCACCCGTGGATCAAGAAGGCAATCGTGGATAGCAGCAACTCGACCGACCAAGTTCTGCAACTGGAGTATCGTCACGGCAATCAAACCATGCTGGGGCTGTTCAATTTTGCCGCTGAATCGGTGGAGCTGAAAGGATTGGGAGGCCTGGGCACGGTGGAGTGGCAGGAGGGGGTGAGTGTTCAGAATGACACAGTAACCCTGCAACCCTTCGCCTTCGCCACCTTTACCCAAGCCGCTTAACCCCAACGGACAGGTGCACCCCCCCACTATCGACAGCGGGGGGGATGTGATACAGTGTGGGAAATGACCACCATGGTCGACCGATGCCCAGGCATCACGACCAGATTCCCCGCTGTTAGGAGGGCGCGCCATGTCTTTTCCCCTTGCCGCCAACAGCAATGCGGCGCTGGCCGGGGACGTCAGCCATTATGTCAGCCTGTTGCAGAACCAAATTTGCGCCGCCCTAACCACGTTGGAGGAGCAGTTTGCCTCGGTGGAACACCCCGCGGCCGACTTTAGCCCCAAAAGCTGGGAGAGGGCTGGCGGTGGCGGCGGGGAAATGCGGGTGATGACCAACGGCGCGGTGTTTGATAAGGCGGGCGTCAACGTCTCGACCGTGTGGGGGCGGTTTGATCCGCGCTTTGCCGCGCAGATTCCCGGGGCGGAGAGTGACCCCAGCTTTTGGGCGGCGGGCATCTCCCTGGTGCTGCACCCGCGCAATCCCTTTGTGCCGGCGGTTCACATGAACCTGCGCCACTTGATTACCACCAAGGCCTGGTTTGGCGGCGGCGCCGATCTGACCCCTGCCTTTGTTGACCCGGTTGAGGCGGCGGCCTTTCACCAATCGATGCAGCAGGCCTGCGACCGCAGCGATCCGACCTATTACCCGCGCTTTAAGCAGTGGTGCGATGAGTATTTTTTCCTGCCCCATCGGGGTGAGGCGCGCGGGATTGGCGGCATTTTCTTTGACTATCTGGAGGAGGATTTGGCGAAGCAGTTTGCCTTTGTCCAGGATGTCGGCGCCGCCTTTTTGGATGTCTATCCCCGCCTGGTGCGCGCTAAGGCGCATCAAAGCTGGACGGCGGAGGATAAGCATCAGCAGGCGATTAAGCGCGGCCGCTATATCGAATTCAACCTGTTGTACGATCGCGGCACCAAATTTGGTATCGAAACCGGCGGCAATTTGGAGGCGATTTTTGTCTCCCTGCCCCCTGGCGCGGTTTGGTAGCCCCCATGCTGTGTCGCCCATACCATTTATCCATATGCCCAATCATCACCATCCTGTGCGCGATCGCGGCGACCATCTTGTTGCAAACAAATCCTGCCTGTGCACAAAGCCTGACGGCTTTTACCGGCAACTACAGTGTGGCGGTGGAGCCCAGCAGCCTGCAACAGGGGCAAAAGCTGGAGGAGTTGCCGATTAGCGGGCGGGTAGAGATTCTGCCGCTGCCGATGGCGGGGCTGGGCGGATTCATGCTGCGCGGCGTTGAGCTGGGGATGCCGAATCGCGGCTTTCGCACCCTGGTTGACCGCACCCGCGAAGTGCAATTCAGCCCGATCTACACCGCCAATCGCGGCGGCGACCGCAATCAACGCTTTATCCGCTATGCCCTGCCCACGGGGGATCGCGGCACCAACGATCTGTTCGGATGGGCGGTGGTGCGGCCAGAGCTGTTGGTGGCGGGTTCGGTGCAATTGGATGTCAACGGCCAATCGGTGATGCGCCAATTTGATGTGGGGCTGGCGAAAAGCAATGAGGCCAAAACCGAAGATGGCAAAGCGGTCAACAGCTATAATCGCCAGGTTGTCCGCCCCTTTCGCCTGCGAGAATGGCGCGATGGCAAACCCACCCTGGATATTTCGGGCGAATTGCGCTGACGCCCTTCCTGAAAAAGGGCAACGGCTTTTTTCACTTACTGCATTATTTTCTTGCCAAGATTGCTTTTGTCATGTTTATTTGCAGGTCACCTCGTTTGTAATGTGTTTTGGGGCGCGACGTGGTGTTTGACGGGATAAATTGTTCCAACGATTGTTCGTTATACCGCCCCTAACTTGAAAGTAATTGATAATGTCATTTGATGATGCCCGTTTGGTGGTTGAATTGGCCGCCACCCTGTACGGCGATACGCCTGCTGACCACGAAGACCGTGCAGCGGCCGCAGTGGAAATTGCCCTGCAACTGATTACCGCGGCTGAGTCCGCCACCGGATCAACCGTTATCCGCCCAAAACGCGCCTTTGAGCCACGCGGTGATCGCGGCGGGGATGAGGGGGGCTTTCGCCCACGCCCACGCTTTGAGCCACGCGGCGACTTTGGTGGCGATGATGAGGGGGGCTTTCGCCGCCCGCCCAGCTTTTCTCGCTTTGGTGATGCCGGTGGTGGCGATCGCCCCCAGCGCGGCGGCGGATTCAACAGCCGCCCTGGTGAGGGTGAGGGGCAACCATCCTTTCGCCGTCCTCGCAAATTTGAGCATGATGATCACCCACCCCGCGCCAAAAAACGCTTCTAATAACCCTTAACATCCGTTAGTAGATGTGGCAAAAAGATTAGAGGCCAGTCGTGTTGCCCCCCTCCTGGGCGGTGCGGCTGGTTTTTGTTTGCAGGACGTTTGTGTGGGGGGAGAGGGTAGCACTGAACGACTAAAACAGCCTTAGAGCAAAACAGCAAAATGCTTAAACCGACTGAGCTGCTCTCAGCAGCTCCTGCATCGCCTGCGGCAGTCCTCTGCGCATCTTAGCGGACAGGATTAACATAAATAGCGGTGCCAATACTCCCTTTAAGCTAACCGAATGAGTCAACAGCGTTTTGCCATCATCAGCCGTGGCCAGCGTGTGATAGAAGGAAAGTTTTGTCAGCGGCAATTGGCTTTCGACCGTGAAGGACTGATTCGGCACGACTTCTACCAATACAAAATTGGCTTTGGGAGCCTTTTTGGGCTTAATAACGCCCATACTGCCCGTCACGAATCCACCGTTAAGCGTTACCTGCTCCAGCTCATGATCCCAGGCTGGCCATGCGGATACACGCGTCCAAATTTCCCAGATCGAATCACGGGAAACATCGGTTGCAATCGTGTGCGTCGCCATCAGCATCCAGTAACAATCCGTCGATTAACGTTTGGAGAATTGGAAGCGGCGACGTGCCTTGCGGCGACCGTATTTCTTGCGTTCCACCACCCGTGGGTCACGGGTCAGGCACCCTTCGGCCTTAAGGGGCGAACGGTTGGTGGGATCCAGGCGGGTTAGAGCGACGCTGATACCATGGCGGACGGCACCAGCCTGCCCCGACAAGCCACCGCCTGAAACGGTGCAGAACACATCGATGCGATCGTTGGCGTTCAACAAGGCCAAGGGTTGCTTAAGCAACAGGCGCAACACTGGGCGGGCAAAATATTCATTGATGTCTTTGCCGTTAACGATAATTTTGCCAAAGCCATTCTTAACCCACACCCGCGCCGAAGCGTTCTTACGACGGCCAGTGGCATAGGCACGCCCCTTAGCATCCACCTTGCGCTCATAAACGGGTGGGGGTGGATTGCTGCCCTTTTCTTGAACAGCTGCGGCGGCAGAACCGCTTAGGTTAGACAGGCTGGCAAATGAATCGCTCATTATTTCCTCTTGGATGACGCAAATGGGGACTAGGAAGTGGTGTCTTGGCCAGCACGCGGCTGATTGGCCTTATGGTAGGACGAAAAATTGATAACTTCAGGCTGCTGGGCGCTGTGAGGGTGGCTATCCCCCTTATAAACCAACAGATTTTTCAACAGGTGACGACCACGGGGACCGCGTGGCATCATCCGCTTAATCGAGCTGATCAACACCTTTTCAGGGGTTGAGCTTTCCAAAATGGCGCCCTTGCTTTTGCCACGAATCCCACCCGGATAGCCGGTGTGGTAGTAGTTAATCGAATCCTTCATTTTGTTACCCGTCATCGTCACCTTTTCGGCGTTGACAATCACATATTTGTCACCCTCAAGCCCATAGGGGATGTAATCCGCCTTATGCTTATTCAACAGGTGGCTGGCAACAAAGGCCGACAGGCGCCCCAGAATCAAGTTGTTGGCATCAATCACATACCATTTCGCCGCATTGGCGGCGGGCGCTTTGGCGGCTTTATCGGCCACAGCCTTTGCGGCTTTGGCGTTGGTGGCTGGCTGTTTTACGGCCTGTTCGGTTGCGGTATTTACCTCGGTCATCACAATCCTCGTGCATTAGAACGGTAACTAGTGCCAAAAAAAATCGGATATGGCAAGTCTTATTTTATACAATCTTGTCGTTTAGCGTCGATTGTGGCACAAAATCGCATGGCCGATTCCCTGTACAGCGCTAACCTTAGTCCCTTTTACCACCTGTTGCACATTGCGGGCGCGGATCGCATCAATTTTTTGCAGGGGCTGGTAACCCAGGATGTTACGACGGTAACGCCTGATACCGTGCGCTTTGCAGCCATGTTGAATCCTGGCGGGCGCTTTATCGCCGACATGCTGCTGCTTAGTGACGGTGACAATCTTTATCTTAGGGTGGCGGCCAGCCAATCGGCGGCTATCCAAAAACGGCTGACCCTGTACAAATTGCGCAGTAAGGTTGAGCTGGCACTGATAACCGACAGTTTCTGTCAGGTTAGCTGGAGTGAGTCGGCGGCGGTTGCGGCCACCGCCTTTAACCTACCCCCGCGGCCTGGCGCCTGTCATTACCATAGCGCCAGCGGCTGGTGCTTTGTGGATCCGCGCCATGCAGGCCTCGGCGTGCTGCACATCAGCCTGGCTGGCCAACAGGCTTTGCCTCTCCCTATCCCTGCCGAATGCAGTAATGCCGATGCCGATGACTACCGCTATCACCAGCTGGGGCTGGGCATCCCCGAAGGCGCAACGGATTTGGAGGCGGAACGCAGCATCATCCTGGAATATGGCTATGACGCCATGGGCGCCCTTAGTTGGAGCAAGGGATGCTACATCGGGCAGGAGCTGATGGCGCGCACCCACCATCGTGGCCAGGTTCGCAAAGCCCTGTTGCCCGCACGGCTGCTGTTACCCAATGCCGACACCGCCCTGCCCCCGCCTGGCTGCCCCGTGCTGGCAGGATCAGAAGAGGTTGGGGAATGGCGGGCAGGGCTACGCGACCGCGGCCTGATTTTGGTTAAACAAGATCTGCTGGCGCAGGCGCAATCGGATCAAACCCCGCTGACGGTTGCGGGACTACAGTTATCGCTTAACTAGCCCCCGCAATTTTCTTGACAATCGCACTATGTAGTTACATAGTTGTAGTTATATTTAATCATGTTTAATTGCGGGAACAGCGTTGCGGTGGACATGGAGTGAGGCCAAAAACAAGGCCAATAAGCTGAAACATGGTTTAAGTTTTGAAACCGCCCAGCTTGTCTTTGATGACCCCCATGCAATTAGCAGACGTGATCCCTTTCCTGAGGAGGAGCGTTGGCAAACTGTTGGCATGATTGGTTATGTGGTCATTTTTGTTGTGCATAGTTGGCCTGAAGATCATCAAAACAATGGAGAGGAATTAGGACGAATTATCAGTGCCCGTAAGGCTACAAAACAGGAAAGGAACGCTTATGAAAAAAACATCTTCTAATCTAACCGCCGCCCAAAAAACTGAGCTTGAGGCTTTGGCCGCCCTGCCAGAAGCGCAAATTGATACCCACGATGTGCCAGAGGCAACGGATTGGAACAATGGCCAGCGCGGCGTGTTTTATCGTCCCGTCAAAAAACAAATTACGCTGCGCCTGGATGCGGATTTGATTGATTGGTTTAAGAAACTTCATCCACAAGGTAAGGGCTATCAAACCAGCATCAATCGTGTGTTGCGCCAGCATGTTACCCAACGCCCCGAAAGCTGACATCATGCGCAACAACCTGACCATTGCACGCCACAACAGGCGGCGGCGATTTGGCCTGCTGCTACTAAACCTGATGGCGATGGTGGTGCTAAACCATCCTGCCCGCGCCCTGCCGATTTTGCGGGATGCGGAGAGTGAAACGCTGTTGCGCGGCATGCTGGATCCTTTGCTGACCGTCAATCAGCTGAACCCCAACAATGTGAAACTGTTTATCGTCAACGCCAACAGCCTGAACGCCTTTGTCTATGATGGGCAAAAGCTGTTCCTGCACGCTGGCCTGCTGATGCGGGCGGAGAATGCCGACCAAGTGATGGGCGTAATGGCGCATGAGGTGGGGCATATCGTGGGCGGCCACCTAGCGCTGCAGGATCAGGTGGTGAACCAGGCGGGCATGGGCGCGATTGCCACCTATGCCCTGGCCGCTGCAGCCGGCTTTGCCAGTGGTAACAGCGGGGCGGCAACCGCCGTGCTGCTGGGCGGGCAACATGCGATAGAGCGCAGCTTTTTGCGCTTTTCGCGTGGGCAGGAGTCTGAGGCCGATGCGGCCGCCCTGAACAGCCTAGACAAATTGCAAAAAAGCTCTGATGGCCTGCTGGAATTTTTTCGCATTTTGCAGACGCAGGAGCAGGGCAGCGGGCTGGCGGGCGGCAACCCCTATACCCGCACCCACCCGATGACCCCCGACCGTATCGCCACCATCAGCGCACATGAGGGTGCCTCACCCTATGCCGACAAAAAGCTGGATGCGGCGACGCAGGCGGCCTATGCCCGTATGCGCGGCAAGCTGCGCGGCTTCCTGCTGCCGCCAACGGATGTGACCGCGCTGTATGCCAAACAGCCTGACAGCATCGAAAAACGCTATGCCCTTAGCATTATGGCGTTTCGTCGCAACGATATGCCGGGCGCGCTGGCGGGCATTGATGGGCTGCTTAAGGAATCGCCGCGCGATCCCTATTACTGGGAAATTCGTGGGCAAATGCTGTATGAACATGGCCAGGTGGTGGCGGCGGAGGGCGCCTATCGCCAGGCGGTGGCCAACCTGAAACCTGGTAAGGTTGAACCCTTGATTCAACTGGCGCTGGCCGACAGCCTGATTGCCCAGAATGTGCCCGACAAAACGGTGGAGGCACGCGGCCTGCTGCGCCAAGTTATGTTGCGGGAAAGCGGGGATCCACGGCTGTGGCGGCAATTGGCGGTGGTTGAGGGGCGATTGGGCAACCTGCCCGCCTCCTACCTGGCGCTGGCCGAGCAAGCCGTGCGGGAGGGGAAGTTTGCCCTGGCCAAACAACAGGCCAAACGGGTGCTGGCCGCCCTGCCCCGCGCCGACGACACCAAAGTGGACACCCATGGTGGTGGGGCGGATTCAGCGGGATCCCCCAACCCCACCGTCAATGCCAACCCAAGCTCTCAGGATAGCGATGCAGCCCTCCGCCAACGGGCGCAGGATATTTTATCGCTGAAAGAGGTGGCGGAGGCTGGCGCTAAGGGGCAGTAGCGTTTTTGCCTTCCTACCCCCCCGCCGTTGTTATCCTCCGCGCAGGCGGGGGATCCATGCGATGCTAGAGCGCGGAAAGGCGGCGATACGACTCTGGATCTCCGCCCCCCTTTTTTTTAATGCGGAGATGACAACGGAGTGGCGAAGATAACGACAGTGGGGCCAGAAGGTAAGAACAGACACAAAAACAATCTTGTGTTAAGATTTAAAAATGGCATGCTAGTCCTTAGGGGTAGAATTTTTCTAAAAGGCATTTATGAAACAATCCAAGCTAAAGAACAAAAGGTTAATTAGAATGATAAAACGTTGTTATACAATAATATTTATTGCATTTTTTGTTTTTTTGTTAGAGGCCAAAGCACAGGCCGCTGTTATTATAAAAATTGATGAAATTCCAAAATTTCTGCAAGCCGACCAGGAATACGATCTTTACATAACTGCCAAAAATACATCTGATGACTATATTTCAAATACATCTCTACAATTAACACTTAAAGATAAATATAGTGACATTGACGACGTTCTTATTAACAAAGATTTTTCTAATCTTTTAATAGAAATTGAGCAAGGTAAGGCAAATTCATCAGCAGTATTAACATTCCATAAAAACAGATAACATCAGGCGGCGGCGTAGGCTGTTTTGGGGTGTTGGAAAAAGCTGGCAATCTTGGCGGGCATAAAAGACAGCT
>VEQJ01000163.1 GCA_018883285.1 Alphaproteobacteria bacterium | reverse complement strand
TATAATTTTACCAAGAAACTCAAAGCCTTGCGCTTCTGCTCCCCCTATGAAAAAATCTGCCAAGCATGGAAAGACGATCCCTCACCCTTCCATGCCAACCCTCACCTCTTCATCGTGGGACTAAACAGCTAAGGAGTAGCCTCAAACGGGCGGGTGCATACAAACCCTTTGATGAACCTGGGTTGACCGTTCTATGATAGGATCAATCAAAACAACCCATCCGACTCGCCGCCATGACCGCACCATTGCCATCCGCCTTGCCCCTGTTTTCAAACAATCCGCAAGATAGCGTTCTGCAAGATGACGCCCAACAGGATAGCGCGCCGCAGAATTTGTCTGACCAGCCGTCGGCGGCCGTGCCATCCCTGTCCGAACCATCGCCCGCTACCGCCATCGCGCCATCCCCACCGCCCGCCGCCGCCAGCCTGACCCCGATGTTGGCGCAGTATTGGCAGTTAAAGCAGCAGCATCCCGATTGCCTGTTGCTGTTCCGCCTGGGCGATTTTTATGAGCTGTTTTTTGACGATGCGGTGCAGGCCGCCCCCGTGCTGGGCGTCGTGTTGACCCGTCGGGGTAAGGGCGGTGACGGCAGTGATATTCCGATGTGCGGCATCCCATGGCACCAGTTGGAACCCTATGCGGGCAAGCTGTTGCGGCGCGGTTGGTATGTGGCCATTTGCGAACAGGTATCCGCATCCCCCACTTCATCCCCAGAAGCACCGCCAGCTTCCAACAAAAAAAGCGGCAAGGCGCTGATGAACCGCCAAGTGGTGCGGATCATGACCCCCGGCACCCTGACAGAGGAGCCGTTGTTGAACCCGCGTGCCAGCAGCTGGCTGGCCAGCCTGGCGGAGGATCGTGGCCAATACGCCCTGGCCTGGGCAGAGCTTTCGACCGGCAGTTTCCACACCCAACCCGTGGCGGCACAGGATCTGGATGCGCTGTTGCACGAATTGCAACCCCGCGAATTGCTGTTGGCGGATGGCACGCCCGCCAGCCTGATTGACCCTAGCCTGCTGGGCTGGCCGATTGCCTGCAAACGCCTACCCGCCGCCCGTTTCAATGCCACCAACGCCGCTAACCTGCTGTGCCAACACTACAACGTCGCCACCCTGGCGGGCTTTGCCGAGCTGACGGTGGCGGAGGTGACGGCGGCTGGGGTATTGCTGGACTATCTCAAACTCACCCAGCTGGCGGCGCTGCCCCATCTGCGCCCACCGCAACCGCGCCCCAGCGATCGGCTGCTGGCCATTGATGCCGCCACCCGCCGCGGGCTGGAGCTGACCCAAACCACCACGGGGGAGCGGGAGGGAAGCCTGCTGGCGGTCATGGATGCCTGTCTGACCGCGACGGGCAGCCGCCTGCTGGCCAAGCGGTTGAACGCACCACTGGCCGAGGGGGGAGAGATTGAGGCGCGGTTGGATGAGGTGGCCAGCCTGTTGCAGGATAGCAGCCTGCGTGGTGAGATTCGCCAAACCCTGAAGCAATGTCCCGACCTGTTGCGGCCGCTAAGCCGACTGTGCCTGGGGCGGGGGGGACCACGCGATCTGGGCGCGCTGGCGGCGGCGTTGGCCTGTGCCAACCGCCTGCGTAGCCTGTTGCAAAGCACCATCCATGAGCAGGGCTTGGTGGCGCTGTCCACCATGACCGAAAAGCTGGGCGACCATCACCAGCTGGCTGACCAGCTGCTGCGCGCGCTGGCCGATGAATTGCCCGTGCAGACCCGCGATGGCCAGTTTATTCGACCAGGCTACAGCGAATTGTTGGATGAGCAGCGACGGCTTAGCCGTGACAGCGCCGCCATGTTAAGCGCGCTGGAGGCTCGCTTTCGCCAGCAAACGGGCGTGCAAGGCCTGCGGATTAAGGCGCATCAGCAGTTCGGCCATGTCATTGAGGTGGCGGCCAGCCAGGGTGACCGCCTGGTGCAGGCGGGCTTTGTCCATCGCCAAACCCTGAGCAATCTGGTGCGCTTTCACCACCCAGAGCTGCAGGATCTTAGCCAGCGGCTGTTGGCGGCGGAGGTGGTGGCACTGGCGACGGAGCAGCGGTTGTTCGACCAGCTGTTGCAAGCGGTGCAGGGCGCGTTGGCGCCGCTGACCCTGACCGCTGAAGCGCTGGCGGAGCTGGATGTGACGGCAGGCTTGGCGGAGGTGGCCTTGGTCAACCGCTGGTGTCGGCCAGAATTTGCCGCCCAATCGGTGTTTGAGGTGACGGCGGGGCAACACCCCGTGGTGGCGCATGCCATGCATCACCAGGGCGGCGCCAGCTTTGTCGCCAACGACTGTTTTTTAACCCCTGGCCAGCGGCTTTGGCTGATGACAGGCCCCAACATGGCGGGCAAAAGCACCTTTTTGCGCCAAAACGCCCTGATCGTGGTGATGGCACAGATGGGCAGCTTTGTGCCGGCCGCCCGTTGCCGCCTTGGCCTGGTTGATCGGCTGTTTGCCCGCATCGGTGCCAGCGACGATCTGGCTAAGGGGCGATCAACCTTTATGGTGGAAATGGTCGAAACCGCCCGCATCCTGCATCAGGCGTCGGAGAAATCCCTGCTAATCATGGATGAAATCGGGCGCGGCACGGCTACCCATGATGGCCTGGCGCTGGCGCAGGCGGTGGTGGAGCATTTGCATCATCACAACCGCTGCCGCGGCCTGTTCGCCACCCATTATCATGAGCTTACCGCCCTGGCGGGCAGCCTGCCCGATCTGGCCTGCTATCACCTGGCGGTTAAGGAATGGCAGGATAGTGTGGTGTTTTTGCATCAGGTTGCGCCAGGATCCGCCCATCGATCCTATGGCCTGCATGTGGCGCAGCTGGCCGGCCTGCCCGCCACCGCCCTTAGCCGCGCTGGTCAATTGCTGGCCGCGTTGGAGGCCGCCCCAGGCCACTATCCCGCCCAAGCGCCCGAGCAAGCGGCGCCCGAGCATACGATGCCGCACCCCATCACGCCGAATCAGACAGCCCATGACCAGGCCATCACAGGGGGTGCTGCCCCTGCTTCTGATACCCCCACCGCCGACTTGGCTATCCACCATGCGGCGGGCGTGGCATCGTTGGATGAGGCGCCGTTAGTGCCAGCCGACCCCCTGCCGCCCCCGCTGCTAACCCTGCTGACGCAACTGCAGCCCGATGACCTATCCCCCAAACAGGCTTTGGAATTTTGCTATGACCTGCATCAGCTGGTAAAAAGGCACAACCAGCTTTTGTCATCCGCCGCGCCATAGCCTTTAGGCGGCGGCGGGCTTATGATGCTGCCGCGCCACACCGCGCTTCGGCTCGGCAAGCCAAGTTTTTCCAGCGCGAAGGCTGCCGCGCCACAGCCTTTGCACGTTATTGCACGACTAAGGATTCTGCGCCGCCCTTACCTTTGGTTAAAGCCGTCCTATCTCTCAATAGATTCTCCACAGGTGCGAACCCTGTAGCACACATCATGATTGGATTAGATGTTTAGTCCCACGATGAAGAGGTGAGGGTTGGCATGGAAGGGTGAGGGATCGTCTTTCCATGCTTGGCAGATTTTTTCATAGGGGGAGCAGAAGCGCAAGGCTTTGAGTTTCTTGGTAAAATTATA
>VEQJ01000162.1 GCA_018883285.1 Alphaproteobacteria bacterium | reverse complement strand
ATGTATAGGTTCAGTACATATGAGACTGGATGCTGAATTCAAGATTGAAGTGCAACACGGTGGATATTTTGGGTGAAGGCCTCAAGGGGTGTAAGCCAGTTGGGCACCTCTAATAACCTGACTGTTGGATAGATATGTGATAGAAGAGGAGAACAGCAGGAGGAGGGGATATGGATCAGGCGAGTTTTTTTGAGGTTGCGGACAATTATGCGCGTTTGGATAAGGGCGGTGATCCGCTGGCTGGTCTGGATGCGGCGGTGGATTGGAGGGGCTTAGCCAGGCTGATGCGTGGCGTAGTTTTTGATCGGGATAAGAACGAAGGCAAGGGGGGGCGTCCACCGCTGTGCGGCTTGATAATGGCGAAGATTTTGATTTTGCAGGCGTGCAACAATCTGGCGGATGATCGCACGGAATTTCTGATCAACGATCGCTTAAGCTTCAAGAGGTTTCTGGGGCTTGGCGTGAACGACAAATCGCCGGATGCAAAGACGATCTGGCTATGGCGTGAGCGTGTGCTGCACAGCGGTTTACACAAGAAGATTTTTGCGTGGTTTGAGGGCGAGCTGGTACGCTCTGGCTTTGAAGCAAAGCAGGGTCAGATTGTGGATGCGACCTTTGTACCAACGCATAAACCGACAGGCAGGCAGAAGAAACAGTTGCGTGACGAAATTCCGCTGACGGCGGCACAAGTACGGCAGACGGATAATGATGCGACGTTTACCAGGAAGGGCAAGGTGACGTATCACGGCTATAAAAATCACACGGGGGTTGATGCGAAATGGAAGCTCATTCGCAGGCAAGAAACCACCACTGCCAGCGTGCATGACAGCCAGAAACTGAAAGATCTTGTGACGGCTCCCCCTGCAGGTGCCAGCGAAGAAGACACAAAACTCTGGGCAGATTCGGCCTATCGCAGTGCTGAGGCCGAAGCCATGTTAGCGGAAAAAACCATCGCGTCCGAAGTGCACGAACGCGCATACAGGAACACACCCCTCACCGAACTGCAGAAAGCCGCCAATCGGCTTAAATCAAGCGTGAGAGCGCGGATTGAGCATGTCTACGGCCACATGAAAACCGCCATGGGCGGCCTGGTCATTCACACCGTTGGCCTGGCGCGCGCAGAAGCCAAAATGACGTTCAAAAATCTCGCCTACAACATGCAGCGCTTCGTCTTCCTGATGTCACGAAAACGGCAGGAGCCGTGTATCTAAAAGGCAAAAATGACCACAAAACGCCTGAAAAATCACCCAAAAATCACCCAAAAATCGCTATAAAAACGAAACCCAAAAAAACCTCCCCCCATACTAACCAGAAAAATTTACGCCAAGCTCAAACAAAGATCATGTTGATAGAGGTTCCCTACATTCTTTTGCCGTGTTGAAGTTAGCCAGCTGGCAGGGGACTTCAGACTCCCCCCTACTCCACCGTTACCGATTTGGCCAGGTTGCGCGGTTGATCCACATCCGTTCCCCTGGCCACCGCGCAATAATAGGCCAACAGCTGCATCGGCAGGGTGTAAACCAACGGCGCGGTTAGGGTGCTGGTGGTGGGCAGCGCCAGCGGGGTAATGCCCGCTTGATTGCCAAAGCGTTGGCAGCTGGCCGCGTCACTCAGCAGGATAATCGGCGCGCTGCGTGCCATCGCCTCTTGCATATTGCTTAAGGTTTTTTCCTGCAGGCGATCGGGCGGCGCCAGGGTGATGACGGGCACCCCGCTGTCCAACAGGGCAATCGGGCCATGTTTTAACTCGCCCGCTGGGAACCCTTCGGCGTGAATATAGGTCAATTCCTTCATCTTCAACGCCCCCTCCATCGCCACGGGATAACAGCTGCCCCGCCCGATAAACAGGATGTTGCGTGCCTCGGCCAGCTGCATCCCAATCCGCCGATAGCTATCATCCTCCGCCAGCACGGCGGCGAATTGGCCAGGCAGATCGGCAAAGGCGGCCAGATGGGCACTTAACTGCTCCGCATTAATCACCCCACGCCCACGCGCAGCCGCCAAACACAGGGCGGCCAGCACGGTTAGCTGGGCGGTGGATGCCTTGGTGGAGGCCACGCTGATCTCCGGCCCCGCATGGGTGTGCAGCACGATGTCGGCCTCCCGCGCCATGGTGCTGGTCGGGACATTGACGATGGCCAGGGTTTTTTGCCCCCGCTCCTTCGCAAAGCGCATGGCGGCCAGGGTGTCGGCCGTCTCACCCGACTGCGACACAAATACCACCAGCTCCGCCATTTGCGAACGGGTGGCGCGATAGCGAAACTCCGACGCGATATCGACAATAGCGGGCAGAGCCGCCAACTCCTCAAACCAATATTTGGCCACCATGCCAACGTAAAAGGCGGTACCGCACCCGACCAGGGTCACATGGTGCAACTTGGCCCAATCGATGCCAGGCAGATCGATGGTCAATTGCCGCTCAAGCGGGTTGATAAAGGGCAACAGGCTGTCAACCACGGTGGCGGGCTGCTCATGAATTTCTTTCAGCATAAAGTGCGGGAACAGCCCCTTATCGGTTTGCTGGCCGTTCATGGCCAGGGGCTGGCTTGGCCGCGCCACAACCTGGTTATCGGCGTTGTAGATCACCGCCTGCATCGCGCTCAGCACGACCCAATCCCCCTCCTCAAGATACGTCACCTGATCCACCATGCCCGCCAGCGCCAAGGCGTCAGAGGCCAACAGATGGGCGGCAACCCCTGTATGGCTATCATCATCGATGGCGGCGTTGCGATAGCCCAGGCACAGGGGGCTGCCACGGCGCGCCCCAATCAGCAGATCGTCATAGCCCTGAAACAGCAGGGCAAGGGCAAAGGCGCCGTGCAACAGGGGCAGAGTCTCCGCCACCGCCTGTTGGGGCTTAAGGCCGCGCAACAGCGCCTGATCCAACAAATGCGCGATCACCTCTGTATCGGTTTCCGAGGTAAAGGTGACGCCGCGCTTGGTCAGCTCATCGCGCAGATCCCGATAATTTTCGATAATGCCGTTATGCACCACCACCACCCGTTCCCCCTTATGGGGGTGGGCGTTGCGGGTTGACGGCTCCCCATGGGTGGCCCAGCGGGTATGGCCAATGCCAATCGTGCCAGGCTGGTGAAAGGGTTTTTCGGCCAACAGGGCGCGCAAATTTTCCAACTTGCCCATTGCCCGCCGCCGTTCAATCTTGCCATCCACCAGAGTCGCCACCCCCGCCGAGTCATAGCCGCGGTATTCCAGGCGCCGCAACCCTTCCATCAGCACATCAACCACGCCGATGCTGTTATCGTTGTTGATGACCAGATTGGCGGCCGCATCATTGGCCACCGATTGATTCGGCCGCGCGGCGTTTAAGTTCCCCAGCTGTCCGACAACACCAACAATACCACACATGGCCAAACCTATCCCATAAGTTGAACGTGCCGATTTTATAGCCCGCCCATCCCCCCCATGGCAAGGCGCGATTGGTAAGCAAATGTAAGTGTGGGCTGTCCGGGCAGGCGGGGGGGGGGGATTTATTTTAAAGGGTGCAAAAACCTTACAAACAGGCTAGATGGTGTAGTCACGAGATTTTTGCCCACATAATGATGCATCGGATG
>VEQJ01000005.1 GCA_018883285.1 Alphaproteobacteria bacterium | reverse complement strand
CCTGTGGGACTTGTAACGGCCAAGGCCAAGTGATGCGCGTAACCAATACGATTTTGGGTAGAATGCAATCGGCTTCGACCTGTCCCACTTGTGGCGGTGGCGGTCAATCAGGATAAGGGGCCGATGTTTTCGCTGATGGAGCGGGTGGCGTTGGTAGAGCAAGCGTTGCAGGCCGAAAAGCTGGCCAGCCCCGTCAAAGTCCTGGGTTTTGATCAGCTGTTGGTGAATTTTGCCCGCACGCATCACGCCAACGCTATTGTGCGCGGGCTACGGGCGGTATCGGACTTTGAGTATGAATTTCAGATGGCGGCGATGAATGCCCGCCTGGATTCACAGGTGGAAACCATTTTCCTGATGGCCGCCGACCGCTATCACTTTATTTCATCGCGTTTTGTTAAGGAAATTGCCAAGCTGGGGGGCAATATTGATGGTTTTGTGCCGCCCTGTGTCGCGGGCGCCCTGCATCAGCGCTATGGAAAGGGTGATAAGCCGCCCCTAACGGAGGCAATCAGTGGTTGACAAATGGTTAATGGCGGCTGTGAGCTTGTTGTCAAAGCGGCGGCGTGGTGATAACATCAATGAAGATAGTCGTGTTGTAAAAGCCAATCTGTTGCCCGCCATGCGGCACAGGTTATGCCTTGCGTTTCGTTCCGTTTCTCAAAAAACTGAGGATAGCATTTTGTATTACGCTCGGTTGCTTCCCTGTTTTGCTATGTTGTTTGCGGTCACCCTGCTGACCACTGAACCCGCCTTTGCCCGTGGTCAACCGCGCGCCGAACAGGCCGCCAGCAACCCAAAGGGCGCGGCCATGATTGTGGACGCCAACAGCGGGCAAATTTTGATGCAGGATCGGGTGGATGAAATGCGCCACCCCGCCAGCCTGACCAAGATGATGACCCTGTACCTGACCTTTGACGCCTTGCGGGCGGGACGGTTGGGGTTGCAACAAAGCCTGCCCGTGTCGGCTCATGCGGCCAGCCGCGCCCCGACCAATTTGGCGTTGCGGGCGGGGCAGACCATTAAGGTTGAGGATTGCATTTTGGGGCTGGTGACCCGATCCGCCAATGATGCCGCCAGCGTGCTGGCAGAGGCTTTGGGCGGCAGTGAGGAACGCTTTGCCCAGATGATGACGCTAAAGGCGCGCCAGTTGGGGATGACGCGAACACGCTATACCAATGCTTCGGGCTTGCCAGATGTTCAACAGGTGACGACCGCCCGTGATCAGGCGGTGTTGGGTTTGGCGTTGCAACGCGACTTTCCGCAATACTACCCCTATTTCAGCACGCGCAGCTTTACCTTTCGTGGCCGCACCTATCCCAACCACAATCGCCTGCTGGCCAGCTATGCGGGCATGGATGGGATGAAGACAGGCTTTGTCAGAATGTCGGGCTTTAATGTCGTGACCTCAGCCAAGCGGGGCGGGGTGCGGCTGGTCGGTGTGGTGATGGGTGGGTCGAGCGCGGCCGCCCGCGATCGCCGCATGGCCAGCCTGATGAATCAGGGTTTTGCCGCGGCAACCATTGGCCAATCGGTGCCCCGTGTGGCGCAATCTGTTGATGACACATCGGCTACCGCCAGTGTGATGGCTCAGCCCGCCAGCTATCAGGCGGTTGCGGATCAGGCCGATGGGGCGGTGCAGGCTGAACCCGCGGTGCAGCGGCAACCCGTGGTGATTTCCTCGGCCAACCGCCCGACGAACGCCAATGCCAAAATCGTGCGCGCCGAAAAATCTGCCGCCCCTGCGACCGTGGCATCAGCGCGGGTATCCAAACAGGCTAAGGTTGCCAAAGCCAGCAAGGGCAGCAAGGCATCAGATTCCTGGGCTATCCAACTCGGTGCCTACAAAACCAAAACCACTGCCCAAAAAATCCTGCGGGTGGCCAGCCAGCATTTGCGGCAAGTGGCGCCCAGTAAGCGGCCTGTCGTGGCCAAGATTAATCGCGATGGGGTAAAATTGTTCCAAGTCCGCCTGACCGGCTTGGATCGCAGCGACGCCGTTGATGCCTGCGGCATTCTTAGCCAACAGGATATTTCCTGCAAAGCGGTGCGCGGCAGCGAGGCGTAGCTTCTGAGTATTTATTCTTGTATCTATCTTTGAATTTTGCTGCCTTGTTGTTATACAGGTGAAACTCCACGGGGCTTGCCCCGTGGAGTTTCACCTCATGACTACACTATTTAAAGTATTCAAATTTCATGTGTCATCCTATCCCGCCACCAGGCGAAAGCGGCGTTTTTTGCCAAGGCTTAGCACCGCCTCAACCGATGGGGCGGCGAACAGATTGGCGGGCAGGGTGGCGCTCACATCCTTAATCACCGCATCGCCCAGCCGTACACCCCCCTGTTCCATCAGGCGGCGGGCATCGGATCGGGTGTTGGCCGTGCCCGTTTGCATAATCAGGTCGATAATCGACACACCCGTGGCCAGATCGCCTTGAGGAATTTGTAGGGTGGGCAGGTTGTCGATCCCGCCCGCCGCGGATCCCCCGTGGCCAGCGGCATAGGCTGCCTGAGCGGCACTGGCAGCCTGCAGGGCGGCATCACGACCATGAACCAGCGCGGTTACCTCCGTCGCTAGCAGCTTTTTGCCCTCATTCAACTCCGCCCCCTGCACGCTGTCCCAGCGCTGCAACTCCGCCAGCGGCAGTTCTGTAAAGATTTTTAGGAAGCGGGCGACATCGCTATCCTCAACATTGCGCCAATACTGCCAGAAATCGAACACGGGCGTTTTGGTGGCGTCCAGCCAGACAGCATTGCCCGCCGACTTGCCGAATTTTGCCCCGCTGGCCGTGGTCAACAGCGCGCAGGTTTGGCCAAAAACTTCCTGCCCCACCAGGCGGCGTGCCAGGTCAACCCCCATCACGATATTGCCCCATTGGTCGGATCCGCCCATTTGCAGGCGGCAACCGTAACGGCGATAAAGCTCAACGAAATCATAGCCTTGCAACAGGGGATAGTTGAACTCCAGAAAGCTAAGATTCTGTTCACGATCCAGGCGGCGTTTGATGCCCTACAGCGTTAACATTCGGTTTACCGATACATGCCGCCCGATATCGCGCAGAAAGTCCAAATAGCCAATGCCATCCAACCAATCGGCGTTATCCACCATAATCGCCCCGTCGGCCGAATCGTCGAACCGCAGCAATTGTGCTGTTTGTTCAGAAATTTTGCCGATGTTGGCCTGAATACTGGCGGTGTCCAACAGCGGTCGTGCCTCATCCTTATCCGACGGATCACCGATTTTGGTGGTGCCGCCCCCCAGCAAGACAATCGGGCGATGGCCAAAGCGTTGCAGCCAGCGCAAGCGAATCAGTTGCAAAAAATTACCCAGTTGCAGGCTGCTGGCGGTGGCATCAAAGCCAATATAGCCCGTCACCACCCCGCTGGTCAGGGCGGCATCCAGCCCAGCCAGGTCGGTGGTCTGATAAATCAGGCCGCGCCCGTGCAGTTCGCGCAGCAGGTCGGATTTAAGGGGGATATCGGTCATGCCGCTAGTAAACAAAACTTTGCCACGCTGAGCAAGCGGTGCTTAATCACTCAGCGCTTGGCGCACCGCCGCAACGATACTGGCGCTATCCAAGCCAGCCTCAGCCAGCTGTTCAGCCTGGCTGGCATGATCGATAAAGCGGTCGGGCAGGGTCAGCGTGCGCAGGCGTGGCGCTGTGGCCGCCCCCGTGCCCGCATCCAGCCAGCCGCGTTGGTGGGCGGTGTGCAGCACTAGGGCGCCGAATCCGCCCTGCGAACCCTCCTCCACCGTGATCAACAGCTGATGATGCTGCAACAGCTGCTGCAACAGGTCTTCATCCAGCGGTTTGGCGAAGCGGGCATCGGCCACCGTTACCCCGATGCCATGCTGCTGCTCCAGAACCTCTGCCGCGCTAAGGCAATCGGCCAGGCGGGTGCCGTAGCACAGCAAAGCGGCTTTTGTGGGGGCTGATCTGGCGGCTGCTTCACGCACCACCTGTCCGCGGCCAATCGCTAAGAGTTGGGGGATGGCGGGCAGGGCAACACCCGTACCAGCGCCGCGTGGATAGCGAATCGCGCTGGGCCCCGCGTCATACTGCTGCATGGTGGTTAGCATCGCCGCCAACTCTGCCTCATCGCTGGGCGCCATCAGCACCATATTGGGCAGGCAGCCGAGATAGGAGATGTCGAAACTGCCCGCATGGGTGGCGCCGTCCGCACCGACCAAGCCCGCCCGATCCAGGCAAAATCGCACGGGCAAATTCTGCAAGGCAACGTCATGGACAATCTGGTCATAGGCGCGCTGCAGAAAGGTTGAGTAGATTGCCACAAAGGGGCGAAAGCCTTCGCAGGCCAGGCCGGCGGCAAAGGTCACCGCATGTTGCTCAGCGATGCCAACGTCAAAGCAGCGGGTGGGATAGCGGGCGGCAAAGCGGGTCAGCCCCGTGCCGCTGGGCATGGCGGCGGTAATGGCTACCAGCCGCGGGTCATCGGCGGCCAGTTGGGTCAGGGTGTCGCCAAACACCTGGCTATAGCTGGGCGCGGCGGGTTTGGGCTTTTGCTGCACCCCTGTTGCGACATCAAAGGGGGTGACGCCGTGGTATTTGTCGGCAGCGGCCTCAGCGGGCGGATAGCCCTTACCCTTTTGGGTGATGACATGCAGCAGGACGGGGCGGTCAAAGGGCTGTTCCCGCAGATTGCTTAAAATCGTTACCAGCTGATCCAGGCGGTGACCATCAACGGGGCCGAGATAGTGAAAGCCGAGGGCGGTAAACAAATTGCCGTCGCTGAGAAATTTTTCCACGCGGTCTTCGGCCTCAGCCGCCAATTTGCGCAACGGATTGGGTAGGCGGCGCACCAGCTGCTTGGCCAAGTCGTGGGCACCACGCATCGGGCTGGAGGTTACCAGCCGCGCCAGATAGCTGGACACCGCCCCCACCGCGGGGTCAATCGAAATGCTGTTGTCGTTAAGGATGACCAGCAGGCGGCTGGGGTGACGACCTGAAGGGGGGGCGGATGAATCGGTAGATGCCGCAGCATCGGCAATGCCCGCTGCCACCCCTGCGTTGTTGAGGGCTTCATAGGCCATGCCAGCCGACAGGGCGCCATCGCCGATTACCGCAATCACCTGCCGCTGGCTGCCCTGCAAATCACGGCCAACCGCCATTCCCAGCGCGGCAGAGATAGAGGTGGAGCTGTGGGCGGTGCCGAACGGATCAAACGCGCTCTCACTGCGTTTGGTAAAGCCTGAGGCGCCGCCCGCCTGCCGCAAGTTTCGCATGGCATCACGGCGGCCTGTAAGGATTTTGTGCGGATAGGCCTGATGGCCAACGTCCCAAATCAGACGGTCTTCGGGGGTGTTGAACACATGGTGCAGGGCAATCGTCAGCTCCACCACCCCTAGGCTGGCACCCAAATGGCCGCCAGTCTGGCTGACCAATCGGATGGTTTCGGCGCGCAGCTCCCCCGCCAACTGCTCCAACTGCGGCAAAGACAGGCGGCGCAGATCGGCGGGCGTTGCCGTGGCGTCAAGCAAGGGGGTTGGTGGAAGCGGTGCGGTCATGGCAGCCATGCTAACCCCGCTTGTGGCCAGCGGCAAGAGTGCGGGGGGCGAAATGGCTTAAGGAAATAGGGTTGTAGAAGCGAATTGGACGATGCCTTAGCCTTGATTCGCAAGGGGGCACTTGCAGGCGGGCTGGTTCCGTGGGATATGACGGGGTATAAGGGGAAAGGCCGCAGGGCTTTTTTCCTAGAAGCAACAAAAGACCCCGATGCAGGAGCGCCCCCCCCGATGAAATTCCGCGAAGCCTTTACCTTTGATGATGTCCTGCTGGCGCCAGCCGCCTCCAACGTGTTGCCAGCAGATGTTAGTTTGGCAAGCCGATTGAGCCGCCAATTGCCGCTGGGCATCCCCTTAATCGCGGCGGCGATGGATACGGTCAGTGAGGCACCGATGGCAATTGCGATGGCGCAGCTGGGCGGTATGGCGGTGCTGCACCGTAATCTGAGCGCCAGTGCGCAGGCGGATGAGGTGCGACGGGTGAAGAAATTTGAATCGGGCATGGTGGTGAATCCGATTACCATTTACCCCGATCAAACCTTGGCCGATGCCAAAATTTTGATGCAACAACATGGCATTTCGGGCATTCCCGTTATCGCCCGCAACGATCAAACCTTGGTTGGCATTCTAACCCATCGTGATGTGCGCTTTGCCGAAGATGCCAGCGAACCTGTATCGCAGCTGATGACCAAAGAAAGCCTGATTACCGTTGATGAAAAGGTCACGCGGGAGGAGGCCAAAAGGCTGTTGCACCATCACCGCATCGAAAAACTGTTGGTGGTCGATGATCAGCGGCATTGCGTTGGGTTGATTACCGTCAAAGATATCGAAAAGGCGGTCAGCAACCCATTGGCCTGTAAGGATGAAAAAGGTCGGTTGCGGGCGGCGGCGGCCATTGGTACCGGCGATACCGCCCTAACCCGTGCCACGGCTTTGTTGGCGGCGGAGGTTGATGTGATCGTCGTCGATACCGCCCATGGCCACTCCAGCCGGGTGTTGGAAACAGTGCGGGCGGTGCGCCGCCTGTCCAGCCAGGTGCAGCTGATCGCGGGCAATATTGCTACTGCTGAGGCGGCCAAAGCCCTAATCGACGCAGGTGTCGATGCGGTCAAGGTGGGGATTGGCCCAGGCTCTATCTGCACCACCCGCATTGTCGCAGGGGTCGGCGTGCCGCAACTGACCGCCGTGGCCGATTGTGCGGAGGTAGCGCACAAGGCGGGCATTCCCGTGATTGCGGATGGCGGTATCCGCTATTCGGGCGATCTGGCCAAAGCCATTGCGGCAGGCGCGGACTGCGTGATGATCGGCAGCTTGCTGGCCGGTACCGATGAATCGCCTGGCGAGCTGTTTTTGTATGAGGGGCGCAGCTATAAGGCCTATCGCGGTATGGGCAGCCTGGGAGCGATGGCGGAGGGGTCGGCCGACCGCTATTTCCAAAACAATCAGGAGGCCGCGCACAAATTGGTGCCCGAAGGGGTGGAGGGGCGCGTGCCCCATAAGGGCAGCGTTGCCGCCGTGGTGCATCAGCTGATGGGGGGATTGCGGGCGGCGATGGGCTATACCGGCAACCCCGATATTCCAAGCATGCAGAAAAATTGCCAATTCCTGAAAATCACCGCCGCCGGCATGCGTGAAAGCCATGTCCATGGCATCATGGTCACCAAAGAAGCCCCCAACTATCGGGCGGGGTAGGGCAAGCTAACCGATGTCCAAGTTCAGATAGATGTCAGACGTGATGGTGGTGGTGGATGAGGCAAGTGTTGGTAAGTCGTAGACTTATCACCGCTTGCCTCACCCGTTTTTTGCTTTTTACGGCAAAAAAGACTTGACGGAAGGGACGTTGAAACCCAAACCAGAGGAGTCTTTTTATGCAAATTAAAGGCTTTTAAAAAAACATTTATAGGATAAGCGCCTATAGTTTGTCGCAACAAAAATGCTGTCCATTAGTACAAAAATGGCGAAAACTCAAGGCTGCAGGCCATGCTAATGCATTCTGCCAGACGATTGTCGGCATTAGCCGCGCCACCTATTACCGTTATGAAATCATTCTAAAACAACCGACTCCATCACCGCCTTCAGAGCCAATCTTACCCTCGCCCTCTCCAAATACAACCTGTCTTATGGGATCTTGGCTGGCTAACGTTTCAATAGGTGTCGACAATCTGTTCTGCTCTGCTCTGTGTTGGGCAAGCCTGGCCACCCCCATTATTCCTTGTAAGGCGCCACCCCTCTCCACTATATTCATTCTTCCTTCCCACCCCTCCTCCAGCCCCCTATGTACTGAACCTATACAGAGGCCACCATTTGGGTTTGACGTGCATGGCTTTGCCAGCGTATGACTGTGGGTATGCGTACCGATCCTTTATCCCAATCTGTTCCCCAACCCTATCGTTCTGCGGGGGCGACCGCGCTGCAGGGCACGGTGGCGGTGCCGGGCGACAAATCCATCTCCCACCGCTGTTTGATGTTGGCGGCCTTGGCGGCTGGCCGTAGCGAATTTACGGGTCTGTTGGAGGGGGAGGATGTGTTGGCAACCGCCGCCGCCTTGCAGGCTTGTGGGGTGGCCATCAAACGCCTGGGCGATGGCCATTGGCAGGTTGATGGCATGGGGGAAGCCGGGTTACAGGAACCGGCGCAAGTGCTGGATCTCGGCAATTCGGGCACCGCCGTCCGTCTGTTGATGGGCTTGCTGGCCGCCTATCCCATCACCGTGACCTTTGGCGGCGATGAAAGCCTTTCCAAGCGGCCGATGGGGCGGGTGCTGACCCCGCTTAAACAAATGGGCATTCAATTTTTGGGGCGTTCGGGCGACCGCCTACCGCTGACCATGCGCAGCGATGGCGCGTTGCAGGCGATACGCTACAAACTGCCTGTCGCATCGGCGCAGGTAAAGTCGGCTATTCTGCTGGCCGCGCTGGGCGCCAATGGCACCACCGTGGTGATAGAGCCCGAACCCACCCGCGACCATACCGAACGGATGTTGCGCGCCATGGGGGTTGATTTGCACCAGGAACACACGCATGAGGGGGTATCCTGGTCGATTCAGCGGCCGATGGGCGCGCTTAGCCCCCTCAACCTGGCGGTTCCTGGCGATCCCAGCTCCGCCGCCTTTTTGTTGGGCGCGGCGGCGATTGTGCCTGGATCCGCCCTGACCTTAACGGGGGTCAGCACCAACCCGCTGCGCATCGGCTTTATCACCATGCTGCAAGAAATGGGGGCGGATATCACCCTGACCAACCCGCGCCTACAGGGGGGGGAGCCTGTTGCCGACATCGTTGTGCGCCACGCGCCATTGCGGGCGGTGGATATTCCCGCCAGCCGCGCCCCCAGCATGATTGATGAGTATCTGATAGCGGCGGTGGTAGCGGCCTTTGCCACGGGCACCAGCGTTTTTCGCGGCTTGGCCGAATTGCGGGTGAAGGAAAGCGATCGCCTGGCCGCCGCGGCTGAGGGGTTGCGGCTGTGTGGCGTGACCACCGTGATTGAGGGTGACGATTTGCATGTTGTTGGTTGCGGGGCGGAGGGGTGCCAGGGGGCGCAACCATCCTGGCGCAGCTGGATCACCGCGTTGCCATGAGCTTTTTGGTGATGGGCATGGCCAGCCAACAACCGGTGCAGGTTGATGATGTGCGCCCGATTTTAACCAGTTTTCCCAATTTTGTGCCTCTGTTCCAACAGTTAGGGGCAAAGTTGCAATTGGTCTAAGGGGTGGTGGTGCAATCGGCGATGGTGCAGCAATCGGCAGCCCCCTTTATCATTGCGATTGATGGCCCCGCCGCCAGTGGCAAGGGTACCCTGGCCAAAAGCCTAGCCAGCCATTATCGCCTGGCGCATTTGGATACGGGCTTGTTGTACCGTGCCGTTGGCCTGGCACTATTGACGCCCGCGGGTAGCGCGGTCAGGCTAAGCCCCGATGCGTTGCGGCAACAGTTGGATCCCGATCAGGCCGCCGCCGTCGCCAGCCAGCTGCGGCTGGAACCGCTGCAGGATGCCGCGTTTCAACAACAATTGCGGGCTGAGGATGTCAGCATCGCGGCCAGCCTGGTGGCGGCCATGCCGGCGGTGCGGGCAGCCCTGCGTCAGTTGCAGGTGGATTTTGCGCTGCATCCGCCGCATCAGGCGGGCAATTCATCGGGCGCGGTCATGGGCGCGGTGATCGAAGGCCGCGACATCGGCAGCGTGATTGCCCCGCAGGCGCAGGTGAAGCTGTTCATCATCGCCGATGCCCAGGTGCGGGCAGAGCGGCGCCATCGCCAGTTGCAACAGCTGGCTTTGGCCAATGCTGCGGCCACCGCCAACAGCCAACCAACTTTAGCCCAACCAACAGTGGAACGCATCCTGGCCGATATTCACGCCCGCGATGCCAGCGATGCGGCACAAATGGCCGCCAGCCGCGCTGTGGCAGGCCAAGTGCTGGATAACAGCCGGGTCACGCCCACCGAATTGGCCGCGCAGGCGATGGCCTATATTGATCCCCATTTTAGGGCTTGGCATGGGCAACCACTTGATTTATAGTTTCCTTCCTATTGTGCAACCTTAACTTTTGGACTCACCCTCAACCATGTCACTTAACACCCAAACCCAAGTTCCCGTTGAAAATTTTGCCGCCATGTTGGACGAGGTTATTAAGCCCGGCCAACAATTGGAAGGTTCCGTTGTAAAAGGCTTGGTCATCAGCCTGGAAAAAGATTCCGCCGTTATCGATGTTGGATTGAAATCTGAGGGGCGGGTGTCGCTGAAGGAATTTGCCAATGTGAACGGCCTGGTGGAGCTGCAAGTTGGTGACATCGTTGACGTTTATGTTGAACGCCTGGAAGATCGTCAGGGTGAGGCGGTGCTTAGCCGTGAACGCGCCCGTCGTGAAGAATCCTGGATTATCCTGGAACAAGCCTTTGAACAGCAACAGCGGGTTGAGGGCGTTATCAATGGTCGGGTTAAGGGTGGTTACACCGTTGACCTGTCCGGTGCCATTGCCTTTTTGCCGAACAGCCAAGTCGATGTTCGCCCCACCAAAGACATTAGCCCTCTATTGGGTAAGGTGCAGCCGTTCCAAATCCTGAAAATGGATCGCCGCCGTGGCAACATCGTGGTGTCCCGCCGCGCCGTGTTGGAAGAATCCCGCGCCGAAAGCCGCAACGAAATCATCGGTGCGCTGAAAGAAGGTCAGATCATGACCGGTACGGTGAAAAACATCACCAACTACGGTGCCTTTGTGGACTTGGGCGGCGTCGATGGTCTGGTTCACATCACCGACATTTCCTGGCGTCGGATTAACCACCCATCAGAGGTGTTGAGCATTGGCCAACAGGTGCAGGTGCAGGTCATCAAATACAACCAGGAAAATCAGCGTATCAGCCTGGGCATGAAACAGCTGGAATCCAACCCATGGGATGGTATTGAAACCCGCTATCACGCCAACCAGCGTTTGCAGGCACGCATTACCAACATTACCGACTATGGTGCCTTTGCTGAGCTGGAACCTGGGGTTGAGGGGTTGATTTACGTTTCCGAACTCAGCTGGACGAAAAAGAATGTTGCGCCCAACCGCCTGTTGTCTATCGGTCAAACCGTTGAGGTGATGGTGTTGGATGTTGATTTGGCCAAACGCCGCATCAGCCTGGGCTATAAACAGTGCCAGCAGAATCCATGGGAAGACTTTGCCAATGCCCACCAGGTTGGTGAGATCATGACCCTGCCGATTAAAAACATCACCGACTTTGGCTTGTTTGTTGAGGTTGGCCCCGATATGGAAGGGATCATTCACATGAATGACCTGAGCTGGGAACGCAACGGTGAGGAGCTGTTGAAAACCTACAGCAAAGGCCAAGAGATTCAGGCCAAAATCATCGAAATGGATCCTAGTAAAGAGCGGGTTGCCCTGGGCATCAAACAATTGTCGGGCGATCGCCCTGCCCATGCATCTAAAGGTTCAGCCAGCGATGCAGAGGGCGGTTCCCATGCCGGTAGGCAAGGTGGCGAGGGATCCTCGGCTGGCCTGAAAAAAGGTGTGGTGGTCACCGCGGTGATTAGCCAGCTGACCGATGGTGGTATTGAGGTCAAATTTGGTGACAACCAAATCGGCTTTATTAAAAAAGGCGAACTATCGCGTGAGAAAAACGAACAGCGGGTCGATCGCTTTGCCGTTGGGGAGAAGTTGGACGCTGTCATCACCCAATATGATGCCACCGGCAAAAAGACGCAGCTGTCCGTGAAGCAACTGGAGCTGGAGGAGGAGCGTAAAGCCCTGGAGGAATACGGCACCACCAGCAGCGGTGCCAGCCTTGGTGACATTCTGGGCGTTGCGATGAGCAAGGCTAAAGAGAAAACGGAGGCGGCGGCGGCCAAATCGGCTTCGGGCAAGGCGACCAAAGCCAAAAAGGCCGATGATGATGCCAAAGAAAGTGACAGTGACGCATAGTCTAATGGGTTGTGGCGGGGGGCGAATCCCTCGCCACAGTTTTTTTGAACCTTTTAACGATTTTGGTGAAGCGCAATGGTAACAAAAGACGTTTCAAATTTGACCCGCTCAGAGCTGGTTAAGCAATTGGCTGCCCGCTTTCCACAACTGCGGGAGCAGGATTTGGATCAAGTGGTACGCCTGACTTTTGATCAAATGGGGCAAGCCCTGGTGGCGGGTCGTCGGATTGAATTGCGCGGATTTGCGACCTTTTCGGTTAAGGAACGCGCCCCCCGCCTGACCCGCAATCCCCGTAGCGGCGAAAAGGTGCAAACAGGCGTGCGCAAAAGCGTTGCCTTTGTCATGGGTAAAGATCTGTTTGATCGCCTAAATCCAGGTAAGTAGTTGCGCTATCGGGGGGGGGTAGATGGCCAGCCGCCGCGTCCCAAGAGAGCCCTTCAAGCACCCTCCAACAGCCCCACCGTTACTCCAACTCAGGATGCATTTGTTGATACAGTTGGCGTGCCAGGGTGCGGCTGATACCCTTGACTTGTGCCAAATCCTCAACCCCCGCTTGGGTTAACAGGCGCAGCGATCCAAAATGTTGCAGCAAGGCCTTGCGGCGGGCGGGGCCAATGCCCTTTAACTGATCCAAATGGGATCGCCGCGCATTCAGCTGGCGGGCGGCGCGGTTGCCGGTAATCGCAAAGCGGTGGGCTTCGTCCCGAATCCGTTGCAAGAAAAAGCGTAACGGGTCATTGGATTCCACCATGACTTCCTGGGTCACGCCCGCCGCATCTTGCATAAAAAACCGTTCCAGCCCCTTATCCCGCTCCACCCCCTTGGCAATCGCAACGACGGAAATCACGGCACTAAGCCCCCATTCGGCTAGCACCGCCACCGCCTCATGCAACTGCCCCTTACCGCCGTCAATCAGCCACAGTTGCGGCAGGTCGGGATAGTCCTCAGCCAAGGATTGCGGATTGTCATGGACGCGGGGATCATTTTTGGCAATTTTGCTAAGGCGTCGCTGCAGCGTTGCCTGCATCATCGCATAGTCGTCGCGGGTATCCGCCACCCGCCCCGTGTGGTTAAAACGGCGATAGGCGCTCTTCTGGAACCCTTCCACCCCGACCACGATCATCGCCCCTAAGGCCTGATCCCCCTGCAGGTGGCTGTTGTCATACACCTCAACCCGGCTCAGGGGGTGCGGCAGGGCGAACCGTTGTTGCAGCTGTTCCAACTGCTCCGCGAAAACGCTATCCTCCTGCTGCTTGCGCTGATGCGCCTGGCGAGCGTTCAGCAGGGTTTGCGCCAGCAGGTCGGCCTTTGCCCCGCGCTGCGGTTGCATCAAGGCCACCTTATGCCCCGCCTGCAGGCCTAACGCCTCCGCCACCAGCGTCGTATCGGTCGGCAAGGGAGTAATCAGGATTTGCGGCGGGGCAGGCCATTGCTCATAGAACTGTGCCAAAAAGCTGGCCAGCAAGTCGGGCAGATCGACATCGGGGGGCTGGCGCAACAGATGGCTGCTGTTACCAACATGGCGGCCATGACGAATAAAGAACAGCTGAATTGCCGCCCATCCGCCCGCGCTATAGCCTGCCACCACATCGGCGTGATCCAACCCTGGCACATGCACACTCTGCTGGCTTTCCAGCCAGGTGATGGCCTTTAGCTGATCCCGCAGTGCGGCGGCCTGTTCATAGGCCTGTGCCTGGCTGGCTTGCTCCATGGCTTTCACCAGCCGTTCACGCAATTGCATGCTGTCACCGCTTAGGAACTGTTGCGCCTCAGCCACCTTGGCGGCGTAGTCATCTGGGCTGATATAACCGACGCAGGGGGCGGTGCAACGCTTGATAAAATACTGCAAACAGGGGCGACTGCGATGGGCAAAGACCGTATCGGCACAGGTGCGCAGGCCGAAAACCTTTTGAATCGTCAACATCGCCTGCTCAACGCTTTGAACGCTGGCATAGGGGCCGATATAAATGCCTTTTCCCTCTTTTTTGCCGCGATATTTTTGCAGGCGGGGAAAGTCATGATCCGCCGTCAGCAAGATATAGGGGTACATTTTGTCATCGCGCAGCACGATGTTAAAACGGGGGCGCAGGGTTTTTATCAGGCTGGCCTCTAACAACAAGGCTTCTGTTTCTGAACGGGTGACGGTGCAGGTCATGGCGGTGGTCAACGATACCATCCGCTGCAACCGTTGGGGCAGGCGGGCTATCGCCGTGTAGCTAAGCACCCGTTTGGGCAGATTGCGCGCCTTGCCCACATACAGCACCCCGCCCTTGGCATCCAACATGCGATAGACCCCTGGTTGCTGCTCTAGGCTGGCGGCAAAGCGGCGGATCACCTCAGCCCCCGCCGTCAGGCTGGCCATAGCAATCACCCCACCCCCGCGCGGCTCAGGCGATGGGGATGCGGTATCCATGCTGGGATGATACGTTGGCGGCGGCGTGGACAAGCGGTCTAACCTGTTGTTGATGATGGGTTTCACCAGTAAGGTAGCATGGCCAGCCAATGCTTCAACCGTCTTTCCGAGATATCCACGGAATCTGTGGATAACATTGTGGGCAACTGTGATGGGATGGGGGCGAAGCCCCTATACAACAGGCACTTGGCGGCATCCGCTTGTATTACAGGCTGTTTTTGCAACGCACTGTTTTATAAAAGGAAAATTTTTCTGCGTTCTTGTTGGTATCCCCTATTGACAAACTTTATGGGGTGGGGCAGGCCACTTAGGCACATGGTTAACGCCATGTGTATAACTTTGGTTTGCGGCGCAATTGTTTGCCTGCATCATCACAAAATCCTGACGGCGATGACCAAAACCCTGCCAGCCAGCAAAGCTGTATCAGCAGCTTTTTTGGTGTAAAACCTTGTCAATGCGCATTTTCTTTGGTTAACTAAACCATGAAGATTTTTTCCCCTGGCCGCACCACCCCTGTGGGTAGGTTCCATAAGCCGCTTAGCCTTGCACTGTTGCTGTTGGCGGTGTTGGTGGGTGGCTGCTCACGCGCGGATGCCAACACCGATCTGGATGTCCAGCTGCGCCCCGATGGTTCGGTGGTCAGCACTTGGCGCGAAACGTCCTTTCCTGTTGAAAACTTCAAAAGAATCAGCAGTGGATTTGGCTGGCGCAATCGACCAGGCACAGGGCGGCGGCAATTTCATAACGGCATTGACCTGGCGGCGCCGCACGGTGCCTATGTTCGCGCCTGGGCTACCGGTCGGGTTAAAGAGGTCAGCTATGATCGCGGCTGTGGCTGGCAGGTGGAGATTGTTAGCGGCGCATGGGAACATACCTATTGCCATCTTAGCGGTATTGGGGTGCGGGCTGGCCAAATCGTACGAGCGGGGCAGGTGATTGCCGCGGTTGGCGAAACGGGGCATGCGACGGGTCCCCATTTGCACTGGACGCTACGCTACAACAAACAGCTGATTGATCCTTCGGCCGTTATCTATGCCATGCAGGAATCTTGGAAGCTGGCCAATCGTTAACAGGGGGCAAAACCAATGATTGATGCAATTGCAGAGGGTGCGGCGCGGCTGTTTGGCGTGGTCAGCGAAATTTTTGGCCGTATCATCCCCCGC
>VEQJ01000161.1 GCA_018883285.1 Alphaproteobacteria bacterium | reverse complement strand
CCATTGGTTTACCCGCCTGTATTTGGTGGCGTTATGCGGGCTGTTGCCGCTGGTGGTGGCGCACCGCCTGGCTCTGCATGGGGTGCCCCAGTTCGAATGGGCTGAGCGCGCCAACATGACCGATCGCGGATCCATCATGCTGGCGCTGCTGCTGTGGCCATGTCTTACCCTGCTAGCGGGGCGTTGGCAAAGGCTAAGCCTGTGGGTGGCGTTGGCGGCGGTGGTGTTCATCTCCAACAGTTTGGCGGCTAAGTTGGTGCTGCTGCTGGGTGGGGGGGTGTTTTTGCTTGCCCGCCGTTACCAGAATGGGGTGCTAAGGGCGCTGCCGCTTATCGGCCTTGGCCTGCTGCTGCTGATGCCGATGGTGGTGCAAAGTTTTTACAGCTGGAGCTGGCAACATGCGGAATGGATGCCGTCAAGCAGCCGCCATCGCGTGATGATATGGGATTTTGTTGCCCGCCAGGCCGCCACCCATCCGTGGTTGGGGTGGGGCATTAACGCCGCCCGCGATTTCCCCAATATGGGTGAGGTTCCCATGCTGGGTGACCTCATGATCCCGATGCATCCGCATAACGGGGTGTTGCAACTGTGGTTGGAATTCGGCGCGGTTGGCATCGGCCTGTGCGCCCTGTGGTGGCTTGGCCTGTGCCGCAAATGGCGGATTTTGGCCAACCAATCCCCCCCCTTAAACGCCCACCAGTTGGTGCAGCAGGCCGCCACCATCACCCAAGTTATCGGCATTATGATAGTGGTTTGCACCAGCTTTAGCCTGTGGGCCAGTTACTGGCAGGCATGGATCTGGCTGATTGTGGGTTTTACGGTGCTGATAAATCGCCCGACAGTTGATCAGTATGGGCAGCAGAAGTCCTAAGATTATGTTGCGCTATAATTATTCAGCCTAAACGGTTACAGGCTTTTTTGTGCGATTGGGTGGCGTGTATGCGCGGGTACGCTGGTGCTCCTCATCAAGTGCTATTTTCAGATCCCGCAAAGCGCCAAGGGTATCGCCGTTAGCGCTGTTGGTGCTGTTAAGCGATGCCAGGCCAGCCAGCAATAGCTTCGCATCCTCAGTTTTCAGTTTTTCAACCATCTCTCTCATAAATCGCTGTCCGCCGCCTGCTTCGGTTGCGGCAGTGTGCGCCTGTAAAATATCGCCGACGGTGGCGCCATTCGATAGCACCTGTTCGATGGCGGATTCGGTTTGTTGTGCTTGCATGGGTTCCTGACCATTTGTCGCAACATCATCCATGATTCTAAAAATATTTTGGACGACGGCATCCTGCTCATCAGGACCCATGGCGGTTTTTAAAACTTTTTGCGCATCCCGTAAAGCTTCTATGTCCAACCTTTCTACAGTGCCCCGAACTGTTGCATCATCTTCCAAAAGCAATTTTAACGCTGCATGAGGATTTTCCTTAATTTCTTCGGCCAATTTTTTCGCCCTATCCATCATGCTATGGCCAGACTTGGCCGCATCGGTCACGGCTAACCCCAAACTTAAAAGGTTGGTATTCTGCATGGTTTTGCTCAAAACCCCTTGGGCACCATTAGCACTTAGCAAGCTTTCTTTTTTATCTTTTTTCGATTTGGTAAGCTTGCCCAACAGCTCCATCATCAAATGCATGCGCAGCTCACCCTTAAGGTTGCTGCTTTGGGCAACCGCGATCAGGGCTGCCCCCGCCAAAACGACCGCGGCAGCATCCATGGCGGCGCGCTTACCCTGGGCTTTGAAACCGTAAGCGTTCTCCAGTTTTGCTCGCACTTCCGCAAGCTCCGCTTCGGTCATTTCGATGCGATACCGCTCATCAGCAAGCACGCTATCAACTGGGGCGGTTACTGTTGCCATCACTGTCTCCAAAAAAATTAGCTTAATTTTATGATAAGCCCTATGGTATGACAGTTTTATGACAATAGCCAGCCTATCCCCCGCCATTATGGGGCAATACCAATAAAAACAAAAACAAACCTTGCTATTTGTTTAATAATCGATTAGGGTTAGGCCAAGATGAATGGAAAACTGGCTTTGATCCAGATGTATTGCTGGGGTAGAC
Organism: Alphaproteobacteria bacterium; assembly: GCA_018883285.1. Lineage (GTDB taxonomy): Bacteria > Pseudomonadota > Alphaproteobacteria > CAISOG01 > CAISOG01 > CAISOG01. The sequence continues at coordinate 1,545 of VEQJ01000161.1, read as the reverse complement.
GGGCGTTTGATTCGTTTATTTTAAGTAGTACCGCCCCCATGAAGAAATCATCGAACGATCAAGGTTTGATCGGCAATAATCCAACAATTAAGGATAAAACCAACTTATGACCAATGTTACCAGCGATACCGCTGCCAGTCCTTTGCCCGCGTTTAACGAACTGGGTCTTTCGGGCAAAATGCTAAATGCCATTAGCGCGGCGGGCTATGAAACCCCCACCGCTATTCAGGCGCAAACCATTCCCCACGCCTTGCAACGTCGGGACGTCCTGGGCTTATCCCAAACCGGCAGTGGCAAAACAGCATCCTTTCTTATTCCCATTTTAGAGCAGTTGGCCAGCTTTAAGCGGCGCGCCCGCATGCCTAGCGTTCTGATTTTGGAACCAACCCGTGAACTGGCGGCGCAGGTGGTGGATTCCATCAATCTGTTGGGCAAGCCTTTTGGCGTGACCTCCTGCCTGATTATCGGTGGTACCAGCGATCAAAGCCGCGCCCTGATGCATTCGATTGATATTGTGGTGGCGACACCTGGTCGATTGTTGGATCTGAAACAGCGGGGCGGCATCCTGTTAACCGGGGTACAGGTGTTTGTGTTGGATGAGGCCGACCGTATGTTGGACATGGGCTTTATTCCCGATGTTGAACGAATTGAGGCCTCCCTGCCTGAAAATCACCAAACCATGTTCTATTCAGCGACCATGTCGGCGGAGATTGAGCGGTTGGTGCACCAATTCATGCGGGATCCTGCGATTGTGCGTATCGCGCCAAAGGTGATGACCGCGGCCAGCATTACGCAAAAATTCTATGCGGTGGAACCAACCCAAAAAACCAGCCTGCTGGCCACCCTGTTGGCGGAGCATGCCTTTGAATCGGCGATTATCTTCTGTAACCGCAAACGGGATATTCCGCTTGTGTGCCGTGGATTGGGGCGGGCGGGCTATCGCGCCGAAGCCCTGCATGGCGATATGTCGCAGGAGCAACGCAGCCGTACATTGCGGGCGTTTAAGGCGGGTCAAATTGATCTGTTGGTGGCCAGTGATGTGGCAGCACGCGGCCTGGACGTTGATGACCTGCCCGTGGTGGTGAACTATGATGTGCCCAAGTCGTCTGAGGATTATATCCACCGTATCGGCCGTACCGGTCGGGCGGGAAAAACGGGCATGTCGATTACCATGGTGACGGGCAGCGATGAAAAACAGATTCGCGCCCTGCGCAAACATCTGCAAAAGGACATTGTGGTTGAGCGTATCAACGGCATGACCCTGGTTGAAATTGATGTCAGCGCCGATCGTGGCGGCAGCAGCAGCCGTTCTTACAGCGCCTCAAGAAATGGCGGAAGAGGTGGGGATGATGCCAATCGTTCCTATCGCAGCCAAGAGGGTGGGGCGGGTCGTTCCGGCGGCTTTTCTGATCGTGGCTCTCGCGGCTCCTATGGCTCCAGAAGGCGTTCGGGTGAGGATGCGGGGTCATCCTATCCCGCCGCCTCAGCCGCCCCTGGTGGTAACAGCCCCCATGGCGACAGGAATCCTAATGGCGCCAGCACGCC
>VEQJ01000160.1 GCA_018883285.1 Alphaproteobacteria bacterium | reverse complement strand
AGCTGATGGCGCACCCCGCCAACGATTTGGCGCCCTATATCACTCTGGTGGAATCCCTGCGCGGCCTTAACAACCCAGTTTAGAGTATTCCCCATAGCATGGGGGTGATTGTGAGAGGGCGGATGCGCCCCCCCCCGTTAAGCTGTCACCAATTGGCCATCGACCAGGTTAATCTGGCGGTGGGCGCGGGCGGCCAGGGCGGGGTCATGGGTGATGGTGATGACGGTTTTGTTCTGTTCCTTAGCCAGCCGTTCAAACAGCGAAAAGACCAGGTCGGCATTTTTGGTATCCAAATTGCCGCTGGGTTCATCCGCCATCAGAAACAGCGGATCATTGGCCATGGCGCGGGCAATCGCCACCCGCTGACGCTCACCCCCCGACAGCTGGCCAGGCAGGCGGTGACCAGCCTTTTTCAGGCCAAAATAACATAGCAATTCTTCGGCGCGCTGGCGCATTTGGCTGTGGGACAGGGCGCGCAATTTCCGCATGGGCAACATGATGTTATCCAGGGCGGAAAATTCAGGCAGCAGGAAATGGTATTGAAAAACAAAGCCAATTTTTTCCAGCCGCAACCGTTCCAACACCGATTCGGGCGCGTTGGTGGTGTTCACCCCATGCAGGATAATGTCGCCAGCGCTGGGTTGATCCAGCAGCCCCAGCAGGTACATCAACGATGATTTGCCCGAACCGCTGGGGCCGACGATCGCCACAAATTCTCCATGATCGATGGTCAGGTTGATGTCATGCAGTAGAGTTACGGGCACGGCTTCGTTGGTCAAAACGCGGCTTACATGCTTAAGATCAAGAACGGTTGTCATCGGCTGCCCCCGCGCTGGCCAAAAGCAATCGGCCGCATCATGCCGCACTCCGAATGATATCAACAGGTCTAAGTTGGGCGGCGCGGCGGGCGGGCAAATAGGCGGAGATAGAGGCGGCCAGCACCGCCAGCACGCCCGAATCAATATAGTGCCGCGGCGTGCGGTACAGCATCATATGCTCAATTTCCATAAAGCTTTCGTCGGTCATGTTAATCGGAAAGCTTTCCAACAGCTGCATCAACCCCCATCCCAGTGCCCAGCCCAACAGGGCGCCGGCAATGCCCACCATCACCCCCTGCAACACGAAAATCGCCTCAATATCGCGGCGGCTGAGGCCAATCGACTTTAGGATAGCAATGTCGCGTTCTTTTTCATGAATGACGGTGGTGATGATGTTAAAAATGCCAAAGCCTGCCACGATCAAAATCGCGCCGACCACCGTTTGCATGATGATTTCTTGCAGGCGGAACAGGCCAAAGATGTTTTGGTTGGTTTCCTGCCACCCCTCTGTCCGCCAGCCATAGCGCGCCTCAAGCGCGGATGCCAGAATGGTTGCCCGATTCACATCCGCCAGCCGCATTTTGATCAGATTGATACGCTGATCCCGTTTTTGCAGAATTTGCGATTTTTCCAGCAGGGCATAGGCCTGGCCATAGTCCAGCTCGGTAATGCCGGTGCGGGTGATGCCCTCAACCTTCATGATTAGGGTGACCCCCTGTGGCGATACCACGGTCAGCTTGGCGCCCAGCTGTGCGCCCAAATTGCGTGCCAAGCCCGCGCCAATGATAATCCCAGTGCTGTTGGTATTCAGGTTGGATAGAGCGCCCCCGATCATATCCTGCTGGATGTTTGAGGCGGCGGCCTCCTTAACCGGATCAATGCCCAACAGGTTGACCGCAACATCTTTGCCGCCATAGCGCAAAAAAACCTGCCCGCTTAGGATCGGGGATACCGACACGCCATCGATTTGGGCAATTTCCTGAGCGATGCGTTCGCCGCCACGGATGCCACGCCGTTCATCCCTGGGTTTGACGCCCGACAGCATCACCACGCTGTTGGGATGCTGCATGGTCACTGGTTGGATTCTGGCGGTGCGAAATTCATCCTTCATCACCACATGGGGGGCAACATGAATGATTTTGTCGATAAAATACTGATGAAAGCCCTGCATCATGGCGGATACCGCGATAAAAAACCCCACCCCCATCGCCACGCCCGCAATCGATATGATCGTCTGCCGCCGCCGCCCGACCAGATAGGCTATCGCCAGCGAAAGCGGCAGGGGAAGGCTCATGTCAACGTCTTGGTTATTGCGGGGGTGGCATCGGTCATTTTTTTGGGCTTGGCGCTGTTTTCAGGATCACATCACCAGCCGACAACCCCTGCAAAACTTGCAGCTGGCTTTCGTTGCGTTCGCCCACAGTGACGGGTTGCCGATGCAGCTTGCCATCCAGCAGGCGCCAGACAAAGCCGCCCGATTCGCTTTCATTGGGGATGACCAGGGCGTTGGCGATGCGGTCGGTCACCACATTGACCTCAACCGTCATGTTGATCATCAGCGGGGTATCATCGGGCAGGGCGATGCGGATGCGAAAAACCTTATTAACGGGATCCCCCTGGGGCGTTATTTCGGCCACGGTTCCCTCAAACACCTGGGTTAGAAAGGCGTCGGCCTTAATCAGGGCGGTTTGCCCCAGCTGTATCTTGCCAATATCCTCCTCATCGACTTCGGCGGTAACGCGCAGCGGCCTAAGGCTGCCCACCCAAAAGGCGGGTGCGCCCGCTGGCAGTGTTTGCCCCTCCTCAACCGCACGCCGCAACACCACGCCGTTGACAGGCGATATTAGCTTAAGATCCTGTAATTCTTGACGAATGGCGTGAACCCTTTCCCGCGATTCGCCGTAATCCCGTTCGGCGGTATCGGCCTGGCTATGGCTGACCGCACCGGCCTTAAGCAGGGTGCGATGCCGTGCCACCTCCTTACTGGCAAAGGCCAATTGTTCTTCGGCCTCATGCAGGCGTTCTTGCACCAGGCGGCTATCCATTTCGGCGACCACATCGCCCGCCGCCACCGATTGCCCCTCATTACGGACAATTTTGGCCAATCGCCCCGTTTTCTCTGGTGCCAAAGCGGTACCATGCACAGGCTCTATCGTGCCGGTTGCATAAACGGCGCGAATCACCTCACGCTGGGTGACCACCACGGTTTCCTGCGGCGTGCGCCAACCAGCGTTGCCGACATACCAGATTCCAACAACCGCCAGGGCGGCCAAGGCTAGGATCAGCAAAACGGGTTTCCACCAAGTCATGGCTTAGCATAGCACAGCCAGGCAGGCTGGGTAGGGGGTTGCAGAGGAGTAGGGAGAAGGCAGGGAGCAGGGGAGGGCGCTAAATCCCCTGGTGCCGCACGGCGTCCCAAAAGGAATACAGATGGCTGGACACGGCGATATAGGTCAGCGCGGTCAGCACCAGCGCGGCCAGCGTGGTAATGGCAATTTGGGGCTGACACCTAACATGAGAAATGTTAGGATGTTAGGATGTACATAAAGCATTGTAAGTTATCATTAAATAAGCAGTTGGAACTGCTAAAATTTTTTGTGGCGGGATCAACGGCGCGTACAGCGGCGGAAATGACCCAAATTCACCGAAATACGGCGGTTAGATTTTTTCACAGATTGCGAGAGAAGATTGCTATTAAACAGCAAGATCGCATCGAGCAATTCTGTGGTAAAATTGAATTGGATGAGAGCTATTTTGGTGGACAACGAAAGGGCAAACGGGGGC
>VEQJ01000159.1 GCA_018883285.1 Alphaproteobacteria bacterium | reverse complement strand
CTGTGTAGCGGTGATGGAGGGGGGATCCGCAAAGGTTTTGGAAAACGCTGAGGGGGAACGCACCACCCCCAGTATGGTGGCCTTTGCCGAAAATGGTGAGCGGTTGATTGGCCGTTCCGCCAAACGTCAAAGCGTGACCAACCCTGAATACACCTTTTTTGCTATCAAACGCTTGATTGGCCGCCGTAAGGATGATCCGATTGTGGTCAAAGACATTGGCATGGTGCCCTACAAGATTGTCGATGGCGACAACGGCGATGCCTGGGTTGATGTGCGCTCCAAGAAATACTCACCCAGCCAGATTAGCGCCTTCATCCTGCAAAAAATGAAAGAAACCGCCGAAAATTACCTGGGTGAAAAGGTGACGCAGGCGGTGATTACCGTGCCGGCCTATTTCAACGATGCCCAACGCCAAGCCACCCGCGATGCGGGTCAGATTGCAGGGCTTGAGGTGTTGCGGATTATCAATGAACCAACCGCCGCCGCCCTGGCCTATGGGTTGGAGCATAAAAAAAGTGGCCTGGTGGTGGTGTATGACTTGGGCGGTGGAACTTTTGACGTGTCGGTGCTGGAACTGGGTGACGGCGTGTTTGAGGTGAAGGCCACCAACGGCGATACCTTTTTGGGCGGCGAAGACTTTGACAAGCGGATTATCGACTTTTTGGCTGATCAGTTCAAAAAGGAGAATGGCATCGACCTGCGCGCCGACAGGCTGGCCTTGCAACGCCTGAAGGAGGCGGCGGAAAAAGCCAAGATTGAGCTTTCCAGCGCGGTTGAGACCGAAATCAACCTGCCCTTTATTACCGCCGATCAAACGGGGCCAAAGCACCTGACCATCAAACTGTCCCGCTCTAAGCTGGAATCCCTGGTTGAGGATTTGATTGAACGGACGATTGATCCCTGCCGTAACGCGCTGAAAGATGCGGGCGTGTCGGCATCTGAGGTGGCTGAGGTAATTTTGGTTGGTGGGATGACCCGCATGCCCAAAATTTACGAGACCGTCAAAAAATTCTTTGGCAAGGAGCCGAATCGCAGCGTTAACCCGGATGAGGTGGTGGCGCTGGGCGCCGCGATTCAGGCGGGCGTGCTGAAGGGCGAAGTCAAGGATGTGTTGCTGTTGGATGTTACCCCGCTATCGCTGGGGATTGAGACTTTGGGCGGCGTGTTCACCCGCCTGATTGACCGCAACACCACCATCCCAACCCGCAAGAGCCAGGTGTTCTCAACCGCTGATGATAACCAGACGGCGGTGACCATTCGGGTGTTCCAGGGTGAGCGGGAAATGGCGGTGGATAATAAGCTGTTGGGTCAGTTCGACCTGGTAGGGATTCCATCGGCGCCGCGTGGTGTGCCGCAGATTGAGGTAACCTTTGACATTGATGCCAACGGTATCGTCAGCGTGTCGGCCAAGGATAAGGCGACCAATAAGGAACAGCAGATTCGTATCCAACCATCGGGCGGCCTGTCGAAGGACGACATCGAGAAAATGGTGCGCGACGCCGAAGCCAACGCCGATGAGGACAAAAAACGGCGCGAATTGGTGGAGCTGCGTAACCAGGCCGACAGCCTGATTCACAGCACGGAGAAAAATCTGGCCGATCATGGCGATAAGGTCAGCGCCGAAGAAAAACAGGCAATCGAAGATGGCTTGCAGGCGTTGAAAGAGGTTAAGGATCAGGATTCCACATCCGAAATTGAGGCCAAGACGCAAACATTGTTGCAGGCCAGCATGAAGCTGGGTGAGGCGATGTATAAGGCGCAGGCGGCGGCAGAGGCTGGGGCAGGTGCCGCTGATGACGGCGCCGATTCTGCTGCGGCAGCGGAAGGCGCGCAGGTGGTGGACGCCGAGTTCGAGGAAGTCGAGAACGAGGATAAACGCAAAACGGGATCTTAAAAGATCACCAAACGATAGAGGGGCGGTACAGCGGGGGCGGAACAAATCTGTCGCGGCTGTACTGCCCCTGTTTACTTAACCAACAGCAGGGTTTTTTTCGTAATGAGCCGCGATTACTATGATGTTTTGGGTGTGAAACGCGATGCGGATGAAGCCGCCCTGAAGGCTGCCTATCGCAAGCTGGCGGTCAAATTCCATCCCGACAAAAATCCTGGCGATAAATCGGCCGAACAAAAATTTAAGGAAATCAACGAAGCCTATGATGTGCTAAAGGATGGCCAGAAACGGGCGGCCTATGACCGATTTGGCCATGCTGCCTTTGAGCAGGGAGGCATGGGCGCGGCAGGCCGTGGCGGTGCAGGGGCGGGCGATTTCCACGGCAGCTTTGGTGATATTTTTGAGGAAATTTTTGGCGATTTCATGGGCGGTGGCCACCGTGGCCAAAACGGCGCGGGCGGCGCGATGTCGCGCGGATCGGATTTGCGCTTTGATATCGAAATTTCGCTGGAGGAGGCCTTTCAGGGTAAGCAGATTAAGGTGCGCGTGCCCACCAATGTGGTCTGTGAGGATTGCCGCGGCACGGGGGCGGAGAATGGTAGCCAGCCGGTAACCTGTAGCAATTGCCGTGGATCGGGTAAGGTGCGCGCCAGCCAAGGGTTTTTTACGGTGGAGCGAACCTGCACCACCTGCCAGGGGACGGGGCAGGTGATTGAACGCCCCTGCCGCGGCTGTAACGGGGCGGGGCGCAAGCATAAGGACAAGAATTTGTCGGTCAATGTGCCAACCGGGGTTGAGGATGGCATGCGCATCCGCGTCGCGGGGGAGGGGGAGGCCGGCTTGCGCGGCGGCAGCCCCGGCGACCTGTATTTGTTTGTCAGCATCCGCCCCCATAAACTGTTCAAGCGCGAAGGCCCTCATCTGTATTGCCGCGTGCCGATTAATCTGACCACCGCCGCCCTGGGGGGGGAATTTGAGGTGCCGACCATCGATGCTGGCCGTGCCCGTATCACCATCCCGCCTGGCACCCAAACTGGTCAGCAATTTCGGTTGCGCAGCAAGGGGATGAACAGCGTTCGCAATGGCCAACGCGGCGATATGTATGTTGAGGTTATGGTGGAAACCCCTGTTAATCTTAACAAAAAGCAGGAGGAGTTGTTGCGCAGCTTTGAGGCAGAGGGGCAGGCCAGCCGTAACAGCCCGCAATCCGAAGGCTTTTTCAGCCGCATTAAGGAATTCTGGGACGAACTGCGGCAGTAGGGGGGGGGCTGCCACCCAATAAGCCCCTGACCAGCCTTTTTCCTATGTCATGAACCAGGATGGTTAGCCAAAATTAAGAGAGGCTGAATTCAAGTTTGAAGTGCACAAAGGTGGATATTTTGAGTGAAGGCCTCAAGAGGGGTGAGCCAGTTGAGGCTTTTGCGTGGTGTTAAGTTATGGTTTAAGATGGTTTCTTGATAATCCCCCTTAGAAATTTTCTTTATATCAATTTTGCGTGGCAATTCGCGACGCAATCGACCATTAGTGTTTTCAATTCCTCTTTTTTGCCAGCTGGCGTAGGGGTCACAAAAGTAAATAGGCATGGCAAGTTTTTTGGTTACGAACAGATGATCGGCAAATTCGCTATTATTTAGGGGGCGTTATCAACCGTTAGGGTTTTGCGCGCCGCAAGAGGCAAATATTTAAGCAATTTAATCAACGACTTAGAGGTCACTGACGCTGATTTGCTAGCCAGGGGTA
>VEQJ01000158.1 GCA_018883285.1 Alphaproteobacteria bacterium | reverse complement strand
GGATACGGGCAGCCTTGGCCTGCCCCCCACCCCCAAAACCGCCCTGCTGGGGGGAACGCCCGAAGAAAACGCCGCCGCGATGCAACAGCTGTTGGCGGGGCAGCGGGGGGCTTATCGCGATGCGGTCTGCCTGAACAGTGCGGCCGCCCTGGTCATTTGTGGCCTTGCAAAGGATTTGCCAAGCGGCCTAAGCGCGGCCTATGCTGCGCTGGATAGTGGGGCAGCTAACCGCTTGTTGTCACAACTCCGCCTTCCCCCGCATTAGAGGGGGGCTCCCTCCTCCTCTTTTACGCAACACCATGACCATAAACAGCATGACCTTAACCACCACGATGGATAGCCCCCTTCACCAGATTTGTGCGGCAACCGCCGCCCGCCTAAAACAACAGCAGCAGTCGCTGCCACTGGCGCAATTGTGGCAACAGGCGATGGCCAGCCCGCCGCCCCGCGATTTTCTGGCGGCGTTGCGGCCTGGGCGCTTGGCTAACCCGCCGACCAAGCCTGCCGTGATTGCCGAAATGAAGCGGGCAAGCCCCAGCGCGGGGGTTATCCGCGACCCCTTTGACCCCGTTGCCATTGCCGATGGCTATCATCGGGCGGGGGCAGCCGCCCTGTCGATTTTGACTGAGCCAGATTGGTTCCATGGCCGCGCCAGCGATATTGAACAGGTCAGGCAGGCCAATCCGCTGCCCATCCTGCGCAAGGATTTCACCCTGTCGCCCTATCATATTGCCGAAGCACGGGTGATGGGCGCCGACGCCATCTTGCTAATCGTGGCGATTTTGTCGGAATCGCTGTTGCGGGAATGTTTGGATGCCGCCAGCCAATTGGGGCTGACCGCCCTGGTAGAGGTGCATGACGCGGAGGAGTTGGCTATTGCACAAGGGGTTGGGGCAAAGCTGATTGGCGTTAACAACCGCAACCTCAAAACCCTAAAAACCGATCTGAACACCGCCTTAACCCTGATCCCCCGCATTCCTGATGAGGTGACGGTGGTGGCGGAAAGTGGCTTAAAATACCCGCAAGACCTGATGGCTTGTCAACAAATTGGCATCAACAATTTTCTGATTGGTGAGCATTTTATGCGTCAATCCGACCCCGGCGCGGCGCTATCGGAACTGTTAAGCGCGGTTGCGCCCTGCCCCTGAGGATTATTGGGTTGGCTCCACGGCCGCTCCACCCCGCTTGGCCAGGCTGCCCGTACCAACCAGCCATCGGAACTATTTGGCCGCCACCAGATTGATTGCGTGCCCGTCTCTTGCAATTGCTGATGGTCAATCACCCGCTCCGCCGCGCAGCTGACCGCCGAATCGGTTTGCATCACCGCCAACTTCGCCCCCGCGCAGGCCGCCGCCAGCGCCCCAGCGGCTAAGTCATCATCCGCCGCTTGCCACACCCACACCATCACATCCTCCCCCCGCTGCAATCGGCAATAGCCGGTGCCGCAGCGCAATTCGGGATAATCATCGGCCAGCTCGGTCGGGCGCAGGGCATCATCCGCCTCACGCCGTTGCGCCCCCAGCCAGAATTTGGCCAAGGATCGCTCCTTTTGCCGTGACGACAACACCACCTGCCCATCATGCAACCGTACCAGCCACAGTTTGCCACTGGGGGACAGCATGACCGCGGGCGGCTGGGCGGTATAGGCCATCACCACCGCCAGCGCCAGGGGCACCAAGCCCCATAAGCGCCAGCGACGCTGCCAAATCATCAACCACATGCCCCCAATAACCATCAGCACCAGCACCCACGGGCTCCACGCCCCAACATGGATAATCGAACCTGGCAGGCTGGCACACCAGCTTGCCAATCGTAGCAGCAGCTCAAGGCTTAGTTCCAACAGGGGCATCACCAGCCCCTCTAGCCCAATGGCCATCGTCGCCAAAGACAACAGCGCCAACGGCATCACCACCAGCTCTGTCAGCGGTACCGCCAGCAAATTGGCCAAAATCCCCGCGATCGAGCTTTGTTGGAAATGGTAAAAAGAAATCGGGGTGGTGGTCAGGGTGGCCGCCAGCGAGGTGGCAAACAAGGCTACCACCATGGCCGCGGGTTTTGCCCACCAGCCGCGCTGTTGCCAAAAGCGATGCAGGCGGGTGCCATAGGCTTCGTACAGGGCAATAATGCCCGCCGATGCGGCAAAACTCATCTGAAAGCCAGGGCTCAGCAGCATTTCGGGTTGGGTTAGCAGGATGAATCCCGCCACCAAGGCCAGGGTGCGCAGCGATAACGCCTGCCGCCCCAAAATGATGGCCAGCATCAAAAGCGAAAATCCAAAAAATGCCCGCTCCGCCGGCACGTTGTTTACCCCACCCGCCAACAGCCAATAAAAGCCTGAGCTGATGATGGCCGCCACCGCCGCCCAGGATTTGATGGCGTAGCGGGTGCTTAGCCCCGGTATCAAGGCCAGTATCCATCGCACCCCAACAAAAACCCATCCCCCCACAATCGCCATATGCAATCCCGAAATCGACAACAGGTGGTACAGGCCGCTGGCACGAAAATCATCGTTGACCGATTGGGGGATGTTGGCGCGCTCACCCGTTATCAGCGCTTTGGCCAACCCCGCATGCACGGCGGGCAAATTGCTGTCGTAAAGCTGGCTTAAAAAGCGACGAATACGACCAATCGCTAAGGTTATCGCACTACTGTCCGCCGGATGATCAATGGTATTTTCTTTGGTGTTGGCAGGATTATCATCAGGTTGCGCCGAAATAACCTCAGCCACCGTCATCGCAAAGCCCTGCCCCCCCACCCCTTGGAAAAAAGCCATACGGCGAAAATCGACCGATCCCAGATAGGCGGGCGGACTGGGGGGATAAACCACCCCAAAAAAACGAATGGAATCGCCAATACGCGGAATCGGCTCCAGCTTAAACAGCTTCACCTGCAGCCGTCGCGGCGTTTCCTCGCTGGGCAGCCCCCTGATGGTGACCTGATCCAGGGTGGCGCGCCAGCCACTGGTAGCAGGCTCCAACAGGGTGACCCGCCCGCTGATGCTGGTTGGTTCCAACTTATGGGGCAACATGGGGGTTGCGACCAGCTCTGTGCGCAGGGCGGCGGCGCTGAACCCCAACAGCGGGATAATCACCAGCCACCCAATCACCCGCCCGCCATACCACCGCCGCAGCCACAAGCCGCCAACCATCGCAATCAGGCTTAGGATTGCCCACGGCAGCCAGGCAGGCTCTGTTTTCTGATCGAAATACAGGCCAATCCCCACCCCCAACAGGGTTGGCAGCCACAGCAGGTGGCGTTCCCGCTCGAAATCCAACTGTTGCCTAAGCCAGGCTAGGGGGCTGTTCCACATCGGCGCTACCCACAATCCCCCTATGGCTTACAGCACGGGCACACCATATTCATTCTTAGAAATTTTGACGACCAGGGTTGAGGATAATTTGGCGACATTGGGGGCGTTGGCCAGCTGGCTGGTAACAAACCCCTGATAATGTTCCCAACTTTCGGCCACCACCTTTAGCAGATAGTCATCATCCCCCGCCAACATATAGGCCTCCCGCACCATCGGCCAATCCGCCAACAAGGCCTCAAACGCATCCAAATCTTCATCCGAATTGGTTTGCAGGGATATTTTGGCAAAAACCACCACCTTAAAGCCAATTTTTTCGGGATTCAGCTCAGC
>VEQJ01000157.1 GCA_018883285.1 Alphaproteobacteria bacterium | reverse complement strand
GGTGGAGGTGGTGCAGGCCTTATTGCTGACCGTGCTGTTGGGCGTGATTTTCTCAGGCGTGCAGGCCTTGGAGTATCATCATGCCAGCTTTGCCTTTAAGGATGGAGTTTATCCGACCAATTTCTATATGGCGACGGGCTTTCATGGTTTTCACGTTTTTGTCGGCACAACCTTTTTGCTGGTCTGCCTGCTGCGTGCGCGTAAGGGGCATTTTAAGTCGGATCATCATGTGGGGTTTGAGGCGGCGGCCTGGTACTGGCACTTTGTTGACGTGGTGTGGCTGTTTCTGTTCGTGGCGATTTACATGGAAGCGGGGCAATCCCTGCTGCCGATTATTAAACAGATTGGCTGGGCGGGTTTTGGCCTGATTGGCATTGGCATTGGCGTGCTGGCCAGCATGATGGTGTGGCGTTGGCACGAACCCCTGCTGCAACGGCTGTGTCAGCTGCGCCGTCGGTTGCCTGTCTAATGCCATCCCTCCGCCTGTTGCTGCTATCGCTGCGCCAGCTGCGTTTCGGCGATTGGCTGGTCATCGCGGCGGGCGCCCTGTTGCTGTTGGGGCTTAGCGGTTGGCAATGGCAACGGTTGGGGCAAAAACAGGCGTTGTTGCAGGAGATTGCCATTGGTCTTAACACCCCCCCCGCTGATGCAGCGGCAGTGGGGGCTCTGAAGCCCTATCGCGGCTATGACCTGACCCTGGCCTTGGATCGCGCCAATTGTTTCCCCGTGCAGAATCAGACCAATTTGGCGGGGCAGCTGGGGCGGCGGTGCCTGTGCTGGGCGGATTTTCCCGCGGCGGCGGGCAGTGTTGCCCTGGCCTTTCCCTGGGACAAGACCGACATCTGTACGACGACAACGGCGCCTGCGCCTGCGGATACGCCTGCTGATACGCCTGCCAGCCCCCCGCCATCCAGCAAAAGCACGGCGGTTCCCACCGCGGTACAGGCCTTTGCCCTGCCCGCGCCGTCCATCAGCCCCTTTATGCCCGCCAACCCCGCCCAGGGCGATTGGTGGTGGATGGATTTGGCGGCGATGCCAAAGCGGTTGGGTGAGGATGCCACAAGCTTTCGCAGCCAGCTGTATTTGCAGGTCGCCAGCTTTGATAGCGAACAGCAAAAATGGCGGTTGGAGAAGGATTTGGATCTGCCCAACAACCATTTGCAATACGCCCTGACCTGGTTGCTGTTGGCGGTGGTATGGGTGGCGATGATGGTTAAGGCCAGATTGGCCGCCACCCTAAAGCGTCAAGCATCTGAGGGGCAAAAGCCCTAACAGAAATCCTTTTTAGAATCAGGAGTTTTTGCCATGCTGTACCATTCGACCCGCAACCCCACCGTCCAAGTTGATTTGCCAACCGTGACCCTGGCGGGTTTGGCCAGCGATGGCGGGCTGTATGTGCCCAATTCTTGGCCAGCCATCCCCGTTAGCCCGGCTGGTGAGGCCTTAAGCTATCAGGATTTGGCCTTAGCGGTCATCACTCCCTTTGTTGGCGATGCCATCCCCCAGGCGGTGATGCAGCAATGGATCGCGGAGGCCTATCGCGACTTTACCAGCCCGCTGGTTGCCCCGCTGCACCCGTTGGAGGAGGATTTGTATGTGTTGGAGCTGTTTCACGGCCCCACCCTGGCCTTTAAGGATTACGCCCTGCAACTGTTGGCGCGGGCGATGGCGTGGCTGTTGGAACAGCGGGGCAGCCAGCTGCAGCTGATTGTGGCGACCAGTGGCGATACGGGCGCGGCGGCGGCGGCGGCCTTTGCCAACCGCCCGAATATTGAGATGACGATTATCTATCCGCATGAGCGGATTGTGCCCGCCCAACGGCGGCAGATGACCACCGTTGCCGCTACGGCCAACAACCTGCGCATTCTGGCGGTGGAGGGCAGTTTTGACGATGCCCAACGGCTGGTTAAGCAGCTGTTGTTGGATCCCGCGGTGGCGGCGCGCGCGCCGGTGGCGGCGGTCAACTCCATCAACTGGTTTCGCCTGATGGCGCAGATGGTGTACTACGCCGCCGCCTGTCAACAATTGCCTGGTCAGCAACCCAATTTCGTGGTGCCCAGCGGCAATTTCGGCAATGTTTATGCGGGTTATGCGCTGAAACAGGGGGGGTGGCCAGTTGGTCGCCTGGTGGCCGCCACCAACCACAACGATGCGCTGTTCCAATTGTGGCAGGATGGGCGGTCGCAGGCCAATCAGGTGCGCCCCAGCCTTAGCCCCGCCATGGACATTCTGATTCCCAGCAATTTTGAACGCTACGTCGCCGAAGCCTATGGCGGCGATACGGCGGGGCTGGCCGACACCCTGGCGGGGTATCAGCGGACGGGTCTGTATCAGCTAAGCGGCGCCGCCCATGCCCGCTATCGCCAGGATTTCACCGCCAGCGCGGTCAGTGATGCCGAAACCCTGGCCACCATTCGGGAAATCCACAGCCGCTATGACTATCTGCTGGATCCACACAGCGCAGTGGCGATGACGGCTGCACTACGCCTGCGTGACCAATTGGCTGATGAGGGGGGGCAGGCATCATCGGTGGTCAGCCTGGCCTGTGCCCACCCGGCCAAATTCCCTGATGCAATTCAACAAGCCCTGGGCACCCCACCGCCCAGCCACCCGCTGTTGGAAAGCCAAGCCAACCTGCCCGAACGTTATCAGGTTGTGCCCAACGATCTAACCCTGGTGCGGCAAATCCTGCTGTCCGACGCGGGGTGATGGGCTAGAGTGGTATAGGCTGGCCGCCAGGACTAACAACGCCCCTAAAGCGCCAGAACCATGTGCTTTCTGGCTTGCCAGGCGTATTGCAGGCCAGTATAGGCCGTTACCGCCGCGCTGATCCACAACAGCCATTGGCCGCCCGCCTGCGCCGATGGTATGGGCAGCAGCAGCAGGGCAAGGCACAGCAGTTGCAGGGTGGTTTTGACCTTCGCCAGATAGGTGACGGGCATCGGCAATTGCCGCAGCGCCAAAAATTCGCGCAGGCCAGCCACCAACACTTCGCGCGTCAGGATAAGGGCAACGGGAATCAGGGCGATAGCGGGCAGCTGTTGCAAGGTTAACAGGGTCATCAGCACCACCAACACCAACACCTTATCCGCAATCGGATCCAGGCAGATGCCAAAGGCACTTTGTTGTTGCAACCGCCGCGCCAGATAACCATCCAGCCAATCGCTGGCCGCCGCCACCAGAAACAGGAACCATGCCAACCACCCGCTCCATCCCGCTGCAATCGCCAGCAGGCCAACGATCATCGGAATTAACGCCAACCGCAACACCGTGAAAAAATTCGCCCAGGGCAGGTTGGCGGACAGCAGGGGGCGCAAAAATGTAAGCAAGCGATCAATCATGATGCCAGCATGGGGATTTGCCTGCCCACGGTCAAGCATCAATCTTATAGTCCGTAAAACTTATAGCCCACGAAAAAGCCTGTGCGAAAAATCGTAATAAAATCTTCGTCATTTAAATATAGATTGAAAAAGGAAGAACGAAATTTTAAATGGGGGGGGCAATGCAAACAGACAATCACGACACCGTAAAGGAAAAGACTGGCAATGTGATGGAATGCGCGCTGGTCGCCATGCTGATTGCCGTATCGGTTGTTGGCGGGTTAAAAACGCTGGGCACCGATGTGGATACGCTGTTTAAGGCGCCACCCCTCTCCACTATATTCATTCTTCCTTCCCACCCC
>VEQJ01000156.1 GCA_018883285.1 Alphaproteobacteria bacterium | reverse complement strand
CCCAGGCTTGCCAGGCAATGCGTCTTTGATCGCATTCCATTGATCTTCAAATAAAAATTTTGTGTATGACATAGCATCACCCTCCGTTGAGCGATTCTATCATAACTCCCTATGAATGTCGACAGTTACTATGCTAGGTTCTAAAATGAAGTGCAACGCCTTTCTGTGCTCGTCTTTCCAACTCGCACTCTAAGGTGTTGCACTTCATTTTAGAACCTAGCGGGGGGTGGCTGAAAAGCTCTAAGGTACTTGGTGGGGTGATGATAGGGCGGTTGCGGCGGGTTAGGCCAAAAACTGTTCCTGAATAATCCGTTCATCCAAATGGTGATCGTTGTCGAACAGCAAATGAAACTGGCGATCCTGTTGCAATCGGATGGTCAGGCGGCGTGCCAAGCCCAATTCCTGGGTATCGGCATCAACCCCAACCGGGCGGTGCGCATCATCCTGCACCACCACCTCAATGGTGGCAGAATCGGGCAACAGGGCGCCGCGCCAACGCCGCGGGCGAAACGGGCAGATCGGGGTTAAGGCCAGCAGGGGGCTGCCCAACGGCAAAATGGGACCATGCGCCGACAGGTTATAGGCGGTGCTGCCCGCCGGGGTGGCCACCAACACGCCATCGGCCACCAACTCGGGCAGGCGGACAACCCCATCAACGCTGATCTTCAGCCTGGCCGCCTGGCTGCCGCGGCGCAGCAACGCCACCTCATTAATCGCAAAGGCGCTGTGGCGGCGGCCATCCACCCCGTCCACCTCAACCAACAGGGGGTGCAGCACGGCGGTTTTGGCATTGGCAATCCGCTTTTCCAAGCCCTGCAGGCGATAACGGTTCAGCAAAAAGCCAACCGTGCCGCGATTCATGCCGTAAAAGCGGTGGGTGGCACCAAAGGGGCCGCGCAGATTTTGCAGGACAAAGCCGTCCCCGCCCAACAGCACAATCACCTCTGCCCGCTCAGGCGCGACAAAGGGATAGCGTGCGGCCAGGGCGGCAGCCGCAGCCTCAGCCTTTGGTGTCGGGGCGGCCAGTAACGCCAGTTGCATTGCGGCTGATGTTCCCTTAGGCGGCGTCAGCCTGGCGCAGCTGGCGCGCCTTGGCCAACACCTCCTGCACATGGCCATCAACCTTTACGTTGCGCCAAATCGCGGCAATTTTGCCATCGGGGTCAATCAAAAAGGTTGCCCGTTCCACCCCCATATAGGTTTTGCCGTACATGGATTTTTCCACCCAGGTGCCATAGGCCTGGCAAATCTGGCCATCAATATCGGCGGCCAGGGGAAAGGTCAGGCTGAATTTCTTGCTAAACTTGGCGTGGGAGGCCTCATCATCGCGGCTGACGCCAATGACCAGCGTGTGGCTGCTGTCAAAATGGGGCAGATTGTCCTGAAACCCACAGGCCTCCTTCGTGCAGCCGGGGGTGTCATCCTTGGGATAAAAATAGACGATCACCGCCTGCCCCTTCGCAGCGGCCAGGCTGGGCACCTGTGCATTGGCGGGAAAGGCAAAGTCGGGGGCATTGTCACCCACCGCCAGTTTTTGGCCGCTGGCCAGCGAGGCGTTGGTTGCCGTTGCAGAATCATTCGCCGTCATGTCACATTCCCCCAAGAAAAAGATTGAACCCCGTAAACACTAGCATAAATTTTGCTAGCTATGCTATCCCATAGGGGGCTATCCCATAAGGCCAGTCATTATTTGTATCGAATGTCCCTAAGCTATGCTTGCCGACCCGCCAAATCCGCCATCCACGCAGTCCACGCCGCCGCCGCCAAAGCGTTCCTGGGGCAGATTGCGGCGATTGGCGCGGGGGGGTGGTGGCCGCCGTCATCGCAAGATTAAGCCGTGGATTAAGCCGTTCTGGCACAGTGGACGGCTGGTGATGCGGGTGGTGCGCTATGGCGCTACCGCCGTCCTGCTGTTGGGATTGCTGATAGCGGGTGGCCTGTTGGTTATCAGCCGTCACCCAATCCCGCTGGGGGAATCGGCGCAACCGCTGCTGGCGCGTGCTGCCGAACGGGTGGGCTATCGCCTGGCCTATGAGCAGCTATCGTTGGGTTTTGATGCGCCCAGCCGCCAGTTGGAGCTGCGGGCGCGCAAGCTGGTGCTAAGCCCACTGCCCGCGGAAATGGGCGATGGGGAAACTGCCCCCGGGCAGGGTACCGCCCTGCAGGCTGATGAAGCCCATTTCAGCCTGCACCTTTTGCCGCTGTTGCATGGGACGGCGAATTTTAATCGGGTAGAGCTGCAAGGCTTTCGCCTAAGCCTGTCGCGGGATCCTGATGAGTTGGAACGGCTTAGGCAACTGATTGACGGCAGCACTCCAGCAGAAAATCAAGCGCCCGCCGCCCAAAATTGGTGGCAACAATGGCCAACCTTGGTCAGCGGCCTTAAGCCCCCGCTGAACCCCAACTGGCCAAAATTGCTGTTGCAGCAGGGGGTGGTGACGATTGGGTGGGGGGCGGATCCACGGCGGTTGGAGCTGATGATTGATAAGGCCAGCCTGGATCCCCACAGCCATATCGACCTTATTCATCATTGGCGCCCCGAAAATCGCTGGCGGGCGGATGGCCAAGGCCAGCTTAAATGGTACGGATGGGGAAAAACCGATGGCCAAAGCGCCTGGTCGGTCAGCCTTAGCGATAAGGGCGCCTGGAATGGCCAGCTGAAGCCTGTTCCCCTGATGCTGCTAAGCGATGCGTTGGCCATGCCTATCCCTGATCCGTGGCAGGGGGCGGTTGGGTTGCAGGCGGATCTTAGCCTTGGCTATCAGCCGCCGCCCCAACAGGATGCTGAACAGGCGGCACCACCGCCGCCTGAGCAGTTGTCGATAACCCTAACCCTGCCAACCCAAACCCTGGATTGGCCAGGCGTTTTTCCGCAGCCTGTCACGCTGCATGCGGGCGCCGTCAACCTGGCGTTGCAGCCCGATCGGGTGCGGCCAGAGGCTTCTGCCATTCGGCTGTTGCCGTCCAGCCTGCATCTGGGCAATGGCCGCTTTGATTTTGCGGGTGAAGCGCTGGCTGCCGCGGGGGAGGGGGCTGGTAGTGGTGGTGGAGGGGATGCTAAGCTCGCCGTGCCAAACCCCGTTGCGATCAGCCTGAATCTGACCGCGGGCGGCCTATCCTTTAACGATTTGCCCCTGCTGTGGCCGCAGCCGATGGCGGTGAATCCGCGCAATTGGGTGACGCAGCATTTGCGGGACGGGTCGATTCAACAGGCGCAGATGAATCTGACCGCGCAGATCGATCCCGCCAACAACAGCATGCCCGTGGTGAAAACCCAGGGTACCATCACTGTGCAGGGTGCAACGGTGGATTATTTCCCCCCGCTGCCCCCGATTGAAAAGGTCGATGGCATCGCCAGCTTTACCGAAACAGGCATGGATATCACCCTGACCAGTGGGCAACAGGCGGGCAGCCGTTTGAAACAGGGCAAGGTGGGGATTAGCGGTTTTGATAAGCCCGATCAGCTAATCGACATTGCGGTGGAATTGGCGGGCTCCTTGGCGGATGCGATGGCGATTATCGGCCACCCCAAATTGCAATTGATTCAGGAATTGGGGTTGAAACCCGACGGCATTAACGGCGATGGCGACATCGCCCTGAAATTCCAATTTCCGTTGCAAAACAGCCTTCGTCTGGCCGATGTGGCGACCAAGGTGCGCGCCAAGATGGCCAAGGTGGTGGTGCCCAATCTGGTCAATCAGCATGGGGTCAGTGA
>VEQJ01000155.1 GCA_018883285.1 Alphaproteobacteria bacterium | reverse complement strand
GGGCACGGTGGCGGAGCATGTTATCGGCACGCTAAAATTTGTTGGTTTAATTTTAGCCTTGCATATGGTATTCGGCGCTATTTTTCCAAATCCTGACATTGAAACCATGAAAAACTGGCAACAAACAAATCCTCAACAGTTGCTTGAAGACACTGAATTTAAGGTATACTTAGAAAATGAATTTATTTATCGAACCATAGAAAATATTTTTTATGTGTTTGTAATAGGTGTTTTTATTTTTACATCCCGTTGTTACCGAATTAATCGGGTTAGTTGGCAGGGGATTTATCACCGTCTGGATGGCAGCATGTGGCAATATGCTTTTGTGCGTCTGTATGTATTGTTGGGTAAGTTTTTTACCTTGGGATTGTTGGCACCACAGTTAGATACCAAGTGGGCAAGTTGGACCTATAGCCGGTTGTTTTTTGGCAATCAGCCTGCACATCTTCTGCCCTGTTCCCCTAGTAAGGAGTTAAAACGCACCAATCTAATTACCATTTTGTTGGCGATCCCAACGCTTTTTTTCTCACGACTATACTACCATGCCGCTTTTTACCGTGAGTTTTTAGGTCATATCACGGTTGCAGGCGTTTTGGTTGATAGCAGCCGCATTACCAGCGGACGTTTTATCAGCTTGCTTATGGGCAATGTTGCCTTGCAAATTTTCTCCCTTGGGTTGGCACAACCGATCGTTATTGATCGAAGCCTGCGTTGGTTGACCGAAAACATCAAATTTGACGGTGAGATGGCCAATGATATAGGCAGTAGTCCACGCCTAAGCCTAAGCAGTGAGATGCCCCCGTTCTTCATCGCCTAAGCAGGTGGTGCGCGATTATGCGGGTCGGATCCCTACCAGCAACTAACAGGGCACCAGCCGCTGGCCTTTAACTGCTCATCAGGAATCTTTTGACCGGTGGAGCGCAGGCGGTGGCGATACACCTCAATCCCCTCAGACACGCGCTGAACATAGCCACGGGTTTCACGAAAGGGGATGCTTTCGATCCAGATAAGGGGATCGACGCCAGGTTGGCGGGGGTCGCCATATTTCTCCGCCCATTCCTGCGCCCGATTGGGGCCGGCGTTATAGGCCGCAAAGGTCATCAGATAGGAATTGTTGAATTTGGTTAGCACGCTGCGGGCATAAAAGGTGCCAAGCATCATGTTATAGGCGGGATCGGTGGTTAGGCGGTTTAGGGTAAAGCGTTGGCGCATGGCCTTGGCGGTATCCTGGGCGGTTTGCGGCATCAACTGCATCAGGCCGCGGGCGCCCGCGCTGCTTAAGGCATCAACCTGAAAGCCGCTTTCTTGGCGGATGATGGCCAGCACCAGGGACGGTTCAACCAGGCCATTGGACGGCACCTGAAGCAGGGGATAGCCCGAATCAATCAACGTCACCTGATCCCGCATGGCATGGCGGGCAATTTTGACGGCGGTTGCCGGGCGCTTAGCCTTCATCGCCATCTCCGCCACGGCGGTAAAGGCACCAGGCTCCTCCGTGGTGTCGGCAATGCGTAACAGAAAGGGTTCGATGTCATTGGCGTGGCCATATCGCGCCAACAGGTTGGCGGTTTCCACCATGGGATCCTTCATAAAGGTGGTTTTGGCCTCGCCAGCCAATTTGGGGTCGCTAAACCATGGTGAGGCGTTGGCGGCTACCACCCCCGCCCGTCGCAAAGATTTAAAGGCAAGCTGACCATAAAAGGTGGTGGGATATTTGGCCGCCTCCTGCCACAATGTATTGGCGCGGCCAAAGTCGTTGGCGCTTTCCGCCGCCCGCGCCGCCCAATAGGCCGCTTTGGAGCGGGTGTTGGGGTGGGTGGATTGCCCCAGCAAGGTTTGGAAGTGATCCCAGGCACGGCTAGGCTGATTCAATTTCACCAGCGCCAACCACCCTGCCAGCTGTTCGGCATCTGTCCAATTGTTGTCCGACGGCTTAAGCCCATGTTTTGCCGCCAATTCATAGGCGCGGACGTTATCACCCGCCAACATGGCGCGGCGCGCCTGAATTTCCCGCTCCCCCCACCATTTGTCAGGAAAATCGGTGGGCGGAGTGGTCAGCAAAATCCGTTGGGCATCGGCATCGCGATCGTTTTTGCGCAGCCATCGGGTGCGTTCATACAACAGGCCGTTGTTGGCCTGCTGATCACTGTTAAGGCGCAACAATGCCCCATCAATATCCTTAAGCCCGTCAATCATTTTCAACCGCGCCTCAGCAATCGGACGATAGTCGGCGGGCACCCGTTTCAGGACGCGGCGGGCGGCGGTCGGATTATTCTCCCACAACAAGCGCTCCACCCGCGCCTGATGATCGCTGCTGTCCAACAATTGGCCATAGCGTTCCAGAAAGTCATTTTCCCCCTGTTGTGGCCAATTTTGGGTGTACCAGGCGTTGCGCGCCACCTGCACCGCGTCATCCTGTTTCCCCAAGCTGTACAGGCTTTTGATATACAGGGTGGTGCCGTTGGGTGTTTGCGGCGGGTGACGGGAAAACCAATTGGCTACCAGGCGGTCATCGCCCACCAAATAAAGCGACTGCTCAGCCTTTAGTTCCAGGGATTTTTGCTGAGGCCAATCGGAATGCTTGGCGATAAAATCGCTAACCTCATCAAAATCGGCGGCGTAACCGTTGCTGACCAGCCGTTTCCACTTAAGATAGCGAATCATGCGTTGATCATTCAGCTGCCGCTCTGCCGCCTTTGCCCATTCCCAACGACCGCTGTCAATCGCCTCCAGTCCCCGTAAGAAGGGGTCGCCGCCCTGATCCACCAATTTGGATTGCGTCCTACCGTTGGAATTGCCCACGGCGGGGTGGGTGGTCGCGCTGGCAAAGGCCAAAAAGGCGAAGATAGACAGCCGAATCAGAAGTTTGGCGTTTTTGTTCATGACCGACAGCCCTTTCGCATAACCCAATTGAAACAAATCCCTAGCAGAATACAATTCTACGGAGTAGCCTTGTCACTTGCCGCCTATCGATTGCCCCCCTGTTGCGGGGTGCCGACGGCGCGGCAATGGTTAACAGTTATGCATGTTTGAACAGGTAAAACAACATGGCCACCAGCCTAATATCGCCGCCGCCAGCCTTTTGTGGGGTCAGCACCGCGCTGATTACCCCGTTTCGCGATGGCCAAATGGATTTGCCCGCCCTGGAAAAATTGGTCGATTGGCAGATCGTTGAGGGAATTCACGGCCTGGTGGTGGCGGGATCGACGGGGGAATCCCTGTCATTGACTGAGGCGGAACGGGATGAACTGCTGCAAACGGCGTTGCAGGCGGCGGGTGGACGGGTGCCTGTTATCGCCGGCACGGGATCCAGCGATACGGCGACGGCCATTCGCCTGACCCAATCGGCCGAGAAGTTGGGGGCATCGGCCGCCCTGGTGGTGGCGCCCGCCTATAACAAGCCCACTCAGGAGGGGTTGTTTCAGCATTTTCGGGCAATTCATGATGCCAGCAGCCTGCCGATTATTCTTTATGATGTGCCTGGCCGCACCGTGGTGCAGCTGGCGGTGGAAACGGTTGCCCGCCTAGCAGAGCTGCCAAGGGTGATTGGGATAAAGGATGCCAACGACAATCTGGCCAGGCCTTTGCGCTTGCGGCTGGCTACCCGTCCCGACTTTTTGCTGCTGGGCGGTGAGGATCAAACGGTGCTGGCCTTTCTGGCTCAGGGGGGGCAGGGGTGGATTTCGGTAACCAGCAATGTTGCGCCGCGCCTGTGCGTTCAGCTGTCCAACGCTTG
>VEQJ01000004.1 GCA_018883285.1 Alphaproteobacteria bacterium | reverse complement strand
TTGCAATATGATTCCGTCCATGGCCGCCTGCCGCAAAAGGTACGGGTGGTGGATGGCGGTATAGACTTTGGCCGCGGCCTGGTTGAGGTGTTGGCGCAACCCGACCCAACCAAATTGCCCAGCGGTGCCAAAAATATTGACATTATGTTTGAATGTTCTGGCCGCTTTACCAAACGTGCCGATGCCGCCCTGCATTTGCAGGCTGGCGCGAAGCGCGTGTTGGTGTCTGCCCCCGCCGATGGTGCGGATCTGACTGTGGTGTACGGCGTCAACCATGACAAGCTGACCAACGATCATTTGGTGGTTTCCAACGCCAGCTGCACCACCAACTGCCTGGCGCCGGTGGCCTATGTGTTGCATCAAGCGGTCGGCATCGTGCATGGCTATATGACCACCATTCACAGCTACACCGGCGATCAACGGCTGGTCGACACCATGCACAGCGATATGCGCCGTGCCCGTGCCGCCGCCCAATCGATGATCCCCTCCACCACGGGTGCGGCAAAAGCCGTTGGCCTGGTGTTGCCAGAGCTGAAGGGCAAGTTGGATGGTACCGCCATCCGCGTGCCGACCCCCAATGTATCGGTGGTGGACTTTAAGTTTATCGCCCCCCGTGATGTCACGGTGGAGGAGGTCAATAAGGCCATTATCGCCGCCGCCAATGGCACCCTGCAGGGTGTGTTGGAAGCGGTAACCGACCCATTGGTTTCCACCGATTTCAACCACAACAGCCATTCCAGCTGTTTTGACCTGAACCAGACCCAGGTGGTGGATAACCGACTGGTGCGGGTGCTGTCATGGTACGACAACGAATGGGGCTTTTCCAACCGCATGTTGGATACAGCCGCCGCCATGGGCAAGGTGATGGCCAGCGCCAACAGCGGCGCAAAAGCCGCCGCCGCTTAGGCCTTGTCCATCCTCAACCTTTTCTAACCCGTCATCAATTTTTGATTTTTCTTAAAGGAGCCGCCCATGCGCATCAGCCAAACCGTTCGTCGCGTGTTAAATGACTACAGCAGTGAGAATTTGGGCACGCAAACCAACATTGCGCGCATTCTTTCCAGCGGGAAATTGGCTGGTACGGGCAAAATGATCGTGTATGCGATTGACCAGGGCTTTGAGCATGGCCCCGGCCGATCCTTTGAGGTTAATCCGCCCAGCTATGACCCCCATTATCACTTCAAATTCGGGGTGGACGCGGGGGTCAGCGCGATTGCCGTCCCCCTGGGGATGATGGAATGCGCGGGACCCAGCTTTGTTGGGGCGGTGCCAACCATCCTGAAAATCAACAGCTCCAACAGCCTGTATCGCAACAAAACCGCCGCTGACCAGTCTTGCAATGCAACGGTAAAGGATGCGGTGCGCCTGGGCTGTGCGGGGATTGGCTTTACCCTGTATCCAGGTTCGGATCAGAATCTGGATATTATGGAGGAATGCCGTGAGGTGATTGCTGAGGCTAAGGCGCATGGATTGGCCGCGGTTATCTGGTCATACGCCCGTGGCGGTGATGTTAGCAAGGAAGGCGAGTTGGCGTTGGATGTGATTACTTATGGCGCACATTTGGCCTGTCAACTGGGTGCCCATATCGTTAAGGTAAAGCCCCCCACCGCCCATATTGAGTTGGAGGCAGCCAAAAAGGCCTATGCCAGCGTCAAAAAAGACACCCTGGCCGATCGGGTTGCCCATGTGAAACAAAGCTGCTTTGGCGGCCGTCGCCTGGTGGTATTTTCGGGGATGGAGGCCACCAGTGAGGAGGCGGTGTTGAACAACATGCGCCAAGTTGCCATCGGTGGTGGCAATGGTACCGCCATTGGCCGCAACCTGTTCCAACGTCCCCGCGATGAAGCCCTTAAGGTTGCTGACCAGCTGACCCAAATTTTTAGAAAAGGCTAAGGAAGCCCCATTGGGCGACCCCATAACCGCTTATGACCGCACAGGTACCGATGCCATCATCCTGCCCCGCCTATCGTGCCCGCTTGATAGGTTGGGGCGGCTATCTGCCTGAGCCGACTTTTACCAATGCCCAGCTGGCTGAGGCGTATCAAATCGAAACCGATGACGATTGGATTGTGCAGCGGACGGGGATTCGCCAACGCCATCTTGCCCCCGCGGGGCAGGTGACCTCTGACCTGGCTACGGCGGCGGCGCAGCAGGCCTTGGCGGTTGCGGGGTTGCAGGCCAATGATATTCAGCTGATCATCGTGGCCACCACCACGCCGGATCAGACCTTTCCCGCCACCGCCGTTCATGTGCAACGCAAGCTAGGCAACCAGCTGGCCATTGCCTTTGATGTGCAGGCGGTGTGCAGCGGATTTGTCTATGCCCTTAGCGTTGCCGACCAATTTATTCGCAGCGGCCAGGTACGCAACGCCCTGGTCATCGGGGCAGAAACCCTATCCCGCCTGTTGGATTGGCAGAACCGCACCACCGCCATTCTGTTTGGCGATGGGGCAGGGGCGGTGGTGTTGCAGGCTGAGCCGTTGATGGAGTCAACCGATTCGGGATCAAGCAACCTTAGCCAGCCTGGCATTATCTCAACCCACCTATATGCCAATGGCCAATATGCCGACCTGCTGTACACCGATGGCGGCGCATCCAGCACGCAAACCGTTGGCACATTGCAGATGAATGGGCGCGAAGTTTTTCGGCTGGCGGTAGAAAAATTGCAAGAAATGCTGCAAACCGTGCTGGCCACCCACAATCTTAAGGGTACCGATATTGACTGGTTGGTGCCGCATCAGGCCAATATTCGCATTATTCAGGCCATGCAGCAAAAATTGGCCTTGCCAGACAGCCAGATTATTGTCACCATTGATCAGCATGCCAACACCTCGGCGGCATCCATTCCCCTGGCACTGAATGTTGGGTTGCGGGATGGGCGCATTAAGAACGGGGACTTGGTGTTGTTAGAGGCGATGGGCGGCGGCTTTACCTGGGGCGCTGCCTTAATCCGTGTGTAATGTTTTTTTGTAAAGTTGAGAGTTGTTATGCCCGCTGCGAAAACCGTGAAAACCAGTCCCGCCCTTACCAAGGCCGATTTGCATCAAGCCATTAGTCAACAGGTTGGCTTGTCCAAAACCATGGCCAGCCAATTGGTCGATGGGGTGATTGATGAGATTATTGGCACCCTTAGCCAGGGGCGTGAGGTTAAGATTACCGGATTCGGCAGTTTTCATATCCGCCACAAAAAGGCGCGCACGGGGCGCAACCCCAAAACGGGGATTGATGCCGTGATTTCTGCACGGCGGGTGGTGACTTTTCATGTGTCCCAGCTGTTGAAAAAATCTTTGCGTCAGCCTCAGGCTAAATCCTAACCTGCCCGCAGGAAGCTGGCGACTTGGGAGAGCGGCTGATGGCTGGGGACGCCAAAACCTATGTAACGATTTCCGAGGCGGCCGATAAGGTTGGCATTCCATCCTATGTCTTGCGGTTCTGGGAATCCAAATTTCCGATGCTGCAACCGATGCGCCTTAGTGGTGGTCGGCGTTATTACCGTCAGGCCGATTTAGACCTGCTGAGTGAAATTAAGCGGTTGGTGCATGAAAAGGGCTATAGCCTGCGCGGCGCCAGAATTGTGATTGAGGAATTGTTAAAGGCGGCGGCCAATGGCAAAAAAGATAGCAAGCCCACGGGACAGGCTGGCAGTTCAGAGGTGCGCCCACATTCGCCTGTACAGGCAGGGGTAACGATTCTGCAAAGTGCGGCCAACCTGCCCGTCACCGTTCATCTGGGTGACGCGGGGGCAGACGGTTGGTTGGCGATTAAGCGGGATGTGCAGACTGATGCGTCCGTGTCTGTGCCCCCCAACAGCCTGGCCAGCGGCGATGCGCTGCCATCCTCCGTGCAAGCCCAGTCCCAAGCCCACCCCATGCACCATGAATCGGTGACCCAGTTGGTGAAATTTCTGGTGCAGGAATTGCGAGAGCTGAAAAAACTGTTGCACTCCGCCTAGTCATCAACCGTATCGCGCCTTTGACGGTACGCCCCCGAGATAACTCTCCCTAGACCTCTTTAATATCATAAGCCTTTAGCTTGCGGTGCAGGGCGGTGCGCTCAATCCCCACATGGCTGGCGGTGCGGGCGATATTGCCGTGATGCAATTTCAGCTGACGCAGCAGATAGTCGCGTTCAAACTGCGCCTTGGCCTGGCGATAGGGCATTGCCCAAATCTGGGTCAAATTTTGCTCCATTTTTGATGGATTGTCGGTTTGGGACGCGGATTGATTGCCAATAAGCTGGGCAATTGCCTCAGCGGGAATTTCCTTTAGGTCGCGCCAGGGCAGCATAATCAACAACCGTTCAATAAGATTGCGCAGCTCACGCGCATTGCCGGGCCAATCATGTTGCATCAGCAGGGCGGCCGCCTGCGACGATAAGGGTTTCGGTTCAAGGTTCATCCCCTGCGCCAATCGCTGCATAAAATACTCGGTCAGCGGCAGAATGTCATCGCGACGGTTGGCCAGGGGTGGGATGGTGACAGGAATAACATTCAGGCGAAAAAACAGGTCGGCGCGAAAGGTGTTTTTGTCAACCTCGGTCGCCAGATTCTTTTGGCTTGAGGCAATGATGCGGGCATCCATGGTCAGGCGCATGGTCATGCCAACGGGGCTAAAGCTGGGATCCTGCAGGATGCGGGCAACCTTTCCCTGACATTCCATCGAAATATCAGTCACTTCGCGCAGGAACAGGGTTCCCCCCTGGGCACGTTCCAACAGCCCCTTGGTATAGGCGCTATTTTCCTTTAGGCCGTGGGTGGCATAGCCAAACAGTTCGCGCTCAAACTCATCCTCACGCAGGGTGGCGCAATTAACCGCCACAAAAGGCCCCGATGCGCGGGGGGATGCGGCGTGAATCACCCTGGCCATCGCCTCCTTACCACAACCTGCCGCCCCGGTAATCAGCACCCGACTGTTGCTTTTGGCCAGTTTGGGCAAATCCTTACGGGTGCGTTCCGCCCAGGGCGAATGGCCAATAATGCTATAGGTTTCCTCAAGCTGGGAACGCAGCTCATCATTTTGTTCGCGCAGGCGATAGACTTCTAAGGATCGCTTAAGCAGGGTGACAAGGCGTTCAGAGGAAAAGGGTTTTTCCAAAAAGTCATAGGCGCCGCGCTTTAGGGCGGAAACGGCGGTTTCAATGGTGCCATGCCCGCTGATCATAATGACGGGCAGGCGGGGATACAGCCGCCGCAGCTCCTCCAAAATGCCTAGGCCGTCCATATCGCTGCCCTGCAAAAACACATCCAGGATGACGGCATCGGGCTTGCGCTGATCCAAAAAGGCAAAAACCTCTTTAGAGTTGGCGGCAGACGCGGTTTGAAACCCCTCATCACCCAGAATCTGGGCAATCAGGCGGCGGATATCCGGTTCGTCATCAACAATCAAAATTTCTTGAATCATGGGTGCAGAATTCCAGACTCTTTGGCCAGAATCAACCCTTGTTGTGATAGGGTTTTGATGATGGTGGATGGGCTGTCAACCCCTGGTCAACTGGGATATTATCCCTCAAGCGGTAATTGGATACGAATCTGTGCGCCCAATGGATTGCTAAACCCATCCGCGTCGTTTAGGGCGACATTGGATAGGGTTAGGGTGCCAAAATGATCCTCAATAATCTTCGCCACAATCGCCAGCCCCAGGCCTGTTCCCTTTGGCTTGGTGGTGGCATAGGGCTCAACAGCGCGGCTCAGCATATCGCCCGTAAATCCACCGCCATTATCGGTGATGGTCAGCACGGCGTAACGGGCATCATTGCCCGTTGGATTGTCCGTTGAATTATCCGCTGGTTGGCTTAAGGCAACTTGGATAAGGCCGTTGGGCTGGCCGGCCACCACCTCCACCGCATTCAGATACAGATTGCTAAGCGCTTGGCGCATTTGTTGCGCATCCATTTGCATCCACAGGGATTGGTTGAGCAGATTGAGGTCAAAGCGGATGGTTTCATGCCCCAACTGCATCATGCGATGGACGCCGCGCACCAAATCAACCAGATCTTCCCGTTTGCGCTCAGGGCTAGGCATCCGCGCAAACAGCGAAAATTCATCGACCATCCGCCGAATATCGGCGGTTTGGCGCAAAATGGTATCGATGCAGATGCGAAAATCCTCCTGCCCTGACGATTCTGGCGGCAAGTATTTTTTTTGCAGCCGTTCGGTAGCCAGCTGTATGGGGGTCAGGGGGTTTTTGATTTCATGCGCCAATCGGCGTGCCACCTCTGACCAGGCGGCGCGTTTTTGCACGGCAAGGTAATCGGTAATATCATCCAGGGTCAGGACATAGCCGCGCACGATCGCCATGCTGCCGCTCTGCTCACCGACCACCTCTTGCCCGATGCGAACAAAATAGTGCCGCCAGCTGGGCCCGCTGCTGCCGCGGGTGGGCAATTCCACCGAGATCTGTTTTTCAAAAAAGGCTTCGTTTTGCGAAATTGCCTGATCCAAAAGCTCTTGCAGGATTGGCAGAATGCTGGCCAGGGATTTGCCGACCAGCTGGTCATCGGCCAAATCCTTTTCGGCGGCGGGATTGGCGTATTCCACCACGCCACCAGGGCTGACCCGCAACACGCCCGCCGACACGCTGGTTAGGGTTGTTTCAATAAATTGCCGCCGTTCGTCCAGCAACAGATTGACCTGTTGCAACGCCTGCTGATCGTCAAAAATCTGACGCAGCATGCGGCGAAAGGATCGCGTTAAGCTGTCAATCTCATAGATGCTGCTGCTGTCGGTTAATTCGGGCAACTGCTCACCCAGGCGGATAGAGCTGACGCGGGTGGCCAGCAGTTGCAGCGGTTGGGCAAAGCGATCGGCCAACATAATGCCAAACCACACCGTGATCATCAGCAGCAGCAGGGTAACCACCACGAAAATCAGCACAAAGGTCAGCTGGATGCTGGCGCGCCGCCCCTCCAACTGTTCATATTGGTGAAAGGCCGCGCGGGTTTTGGCAACATGATCCGCCATTTCGGGGGCAATAAGTCGGCTTATCTGCAGGGTGGCGTTAATGGGCGGGGGCAAGTTAACCTGGGCACGCAGGCGGGTGCGGGCTTGGTTGGCGGTGATAATCACCTCACCCGCTTTCAGGGCGCGCAGGCGATCCTGATCCAGCGGCTCAATATCCCAGGCAAAGGTGCGTTGGGTGCGCGCCATCACCTGACCCGTGCTGTCAATCAGCATCGCATCAACGATGCCAAGGGCGCTGCCTTGTTCCATTAATATCAAATTGGGGTTGCGGGATTCGCCCGTTGCCCCCTCAGCATTCCATTGTTGCAGCATGCCGCGCCCCATGGCGATGATATCACCGCGCACCTGCTGTTGCTGTTCATTCAGATAAAACTCCGCAACCGACAACGACTCCTTCATGGTGGTGCGGATCCGCTCACTGAACCAGGCTTGCAGGCCGAAGTTCAGAAAATAGGCGGCAAAAAACAGCATGACGACGCTGGGCACCAGGGCGATGCCCGCAAACAACAGGACAAAGCGTTGTTTAATCGATGTTTTGCGCGTTTTCTTGGCGATATCGCGCCGCAGCTGCCACAAATTGCGCAAAATGGTGGTAATCAGCGCCAGCAGTAGGCCAAGATCCAACAGCAACAGGCGGGATACCAGCTTTGGGCTGTCGGTAAAGGATAGCCAGCCCGAAAAGGCCGCTAAGGTTGCCAGGCAGGATAGCAGGCTGGCAATCACCAACAGCAGTATCAGCTGATGAGACCAGCGCCAGCGCTGAAGCCGAATAAGCCAGCGCTGCACCCGCATCAAGAACCTCGCTTAAAATTTATTCTGGAATATCCAGGTCGATAAGTTCGTCCGATGGGCTAAAGGTCACCATGGAGCCCCAAAAACGTTCAAGCTGACGGAAAATGGCGTTGGCATTGGCCAATTCGTCTTTGAAGGAGGCGTTTTGGTTAAGGGTGGCGGCATGGCGGTCAAAAAGGTGATCCATTTTTTGGTACAGATCCAAACCGCGCGGGGACAGCTTTACCCGAATTGAACGGCGGTCATGGGTGGATCGATGCTGCATCAAATAGCCATTTTCAACCATTTTGCGAACATTGTAGGACACGTTAGATCCAAGGTAATAGCCGCGGGTGGTCAATTCGCCCACCGTCAATTCCTCATCGCCAATGTTGTACAGGATTAAGCCCTGCACGCTGTTGATATCCTGGATGCCCAGCCTATCAAGCTCACTTTTAACCACCTCCAGAAATTGGCGGTGCATACGTTCGATTAAACGAAAGGATTCTGAATATTGCGGCTTCACGCAGGGCTCCTTAATTTCTGGTAAAAAATCCCATGAAGGCGACTACATCGCGCATCCAACAAGGTTGGCCTAAGTTTTAGCCCTTTTGTTCGATATGTTCAAGCAATCTTGCGCTGAATGCGTAAACTGCCTTAGGCTGGCCAGGGTAACGGCGGCTATGCCGATGATTCATTCGGTCAGATTGTTCAGGGGGGTTGGATGTCTATGCCTGTTTTTCCTATTGCCCGCGCCCGCCGTTTGCGGGGCAGCGTCGCCATCCGCAGCCTGGTTCGTGAAACCCATTTGCAACCAAGCCAGCTTATCTACCCGCTGTTTGTGGTAGCGGGGCAGGGGGTGCGCACCCCCGTCCGCTCTATGCCGGGCGTCTATCAGCTGTCGGTCGATCAGGCGGTGGTGGAGGCGCAGCAGGTGGCGAAGTTGGGTCTTGGAGGGATTATTCTGTTCGGGGTGCCAGAGGATAAGGATTTGACGGCCACCGGCGCCTGGCACGATTCTGGCCTGATTCAACAGGCTACCCGCGCCATTAAACAGGCCGTGCCCGAGATGCTGGTCATTGCCGATACCTGCCTGTGCGAATACACCAGCCATGGTCATTGCGGCGCGTTGCAGCAGGGGGATGAAAGCGGGCGGGTGCTGAATGACCCAACCTTAGAGATTTTGCAGCGAACCGCCGTTTCCCAGGCCAGGGCGGGCGCCGATATTATCGCCCCATCGGGCATGATGGATGGCATGATTGCCGCGTTGCGGGGCGCCCTGGATAAGGCTGGCTTTGCCGAACTACCGATTATGGCCTATGCCGCCAAATACGCCTCAGCCTATTACGGTCCGTTTCGCGATGCCGCGCAGTCGGCGCCGCAATTTGGTGACCGCCGCACCTATCAGATGGATCCCGCCAACCGCCGCGAAGCGTTGAAGGAGGTGGCGTTGGATGTAGCGGAGGGGGCGGATATGGTGATGGTAAAGCCCGCCCTGTCCTATATGGATATTATTTGGCAGGTTAAGCAGCAAACCAACCTGCCCGTCGCGGCCTATAACGTGTCGGGGGAGTACGCGATGATTAAGGCGGCGGGGCAAAATGGCTGGATTGATGAGCAGCGGGTGGTGATGGAAACCCTGACCAGCATTCGCCGTGCGGGCGCGGATATCATCATCACCTATTTTGCCAAAGATGTGGCAGAGTGGTTGTGACGGGCGCGGGTGCTGTGACAGGGCGGCGGTTATGACGGACACACCTTATCGAACCGAATGGCAACGGCTGAACCAACAGCTGGCCGAATTGGATCGCGCCTATTATCAACAGGATGCACCGCTGTTGAGCGATGCGCAGTACGATTCCCTGCGCCGCCGCCTGTTGGAGCTGGAGGCGCAGTATCCAGAATTGGCGGCGTTGGCGGCTAAGGCGGCGGGGGCAAGCCAGCGGGTGGGGGCTGCCCCAGGGGAAGCCTTTAGCAAGCTGCGCCACCGCCAACCGATGCTAAGCCTGGACAACGCGATCGGGCAGGGGGAATGGCTGGCGTTCTGCCAACGCCTGCAACGCGCGCTGTTAAAGGATGAGGTGGTGGAATGGCCTGTCATGGTGATTGACCCGAAAATTGACGGCCTATCCGCCAACTTGACCTATCACCACGGCCAGCTGGTCACGGGCGCCACCCGCGGCGATGGTGAGGTGGGGGAGGATGTGACGGCCAATCTGAAAACCCTGGCCAACCTGCCGCATGTTTTGGCAACTGAGGCGGGCAGGGCTTGGCCAGAATGGATGGAAATCCGTGGGGAAGTTTATATAGACAAGGCGGATTTTTCCGCCCTGAACCAGAGTCGCTTAGCCGCGGGGGAGGCACCCTTTGCCAACCCACGCAACGCCGCGGCGGGCAGTTTGCGGCAATTGGACGCCCGCATCACCGCCAGCCGCCCCCTGAAATTTCAGGCGCACAGCCTGGGCTTTCTCTCGCACCCCCTGGCCGACAGCCTGTGGGACAGCTTTGCTCGATTGGGGGCGGCGGGGATAGCGCTTAGCCCGCTGCGTCAACGGGTGCATAGCATGGAGGATGCCTGGGCAGCGATTGAATCGATTGGCGCGAAGCGTAGCGATCTGGCCTATGAGATCGACGGGGTGGTGGCCAAGGTTGATGATATACCGCTACAGCAAACGCTGGGGCTAACCGCGCGCGCCCCCCGCTGGGCGATTGCCTATAAATTCGCGGCGGAGCAGGCGGTGACCAAGCTGTTGGATATTTTGGTGCAGGTGGGTCGAACAGGCGCGCTGACCCCCGTTGCGATTTTGGAGCCCGTGTCGGTTGGCGGCGTGATGGTGGCGCGTGCCAGCCTGCATAATGAGGATGAAATTGTCCGCAAAGATGTTCGCATCGGCGATTTGATAACGATTGAGCGGGCGGGCGATGTTATCCCCAAAATTACGGGCACGGTGTTGACGGCGGGGGCTAACCGCGCTGCGCCCTTTGTCTTTCCCACCATCTGCCCCGCTTGCGGCAGCCCCGCCCTTAGAGAGAGTGACGGTGCGGGTGAGGATGGGGCGGCGGATGGGGCGATTCGCCGCTGTCAGAACAGCTTTGCCTGCCCCGCGCAGGTGTTGGAGCGCTTGATTCATTTTTGCAGCCGTAACGCCTTTGACATCGCGGGGCTCAGCGACAAACGGCTGGCCGAATTGTTTGAGGCCGGCATTATCCGCAGCCCCCATGACATCTTTACCCTGCCACAACGGGTGACCAGCGGCGCAGTCGATCTGGCCAATCGGCCAGGGTGGGGGCAAAAATCGGCCGACAATTTGGTGGCCGCCATCGACGCCCGCCGTCAAATTCCGCTGGCTCGCCTTATCTACGCGCTGGGCATCCATCAGGTGGGGGAGGTGACGGCGCAATCGCTGGCCAACGCCTATGGCACGGCGGCGGAGTGGTTGGGGCAGATGGAATTGTTGGCGGTTGAGGCGGCGGCTGCTGAGGCTTCTGGCGATGATTCTGCCACGCTGGCGCAGCAACCCGCCCATGCCCGCCTGTTGGCGATTCCGCAGATTGGGGCGCTGGTGGCGCAGGATATTGCCCGCTATTTCCAACAGCCGCAGCATCCCGCCCTGGTGCGGCAATTGTTGGCAGAGTTGGTGGTGGCGGATGCGGTGGTGGGTGGGGACGGCGCCAACAAACCGCTGGCGGGCAAAACCGTGGTCTTTACCGGCACGCTGACGCAAATGGGGCGGGCGCAGGCTAAGGCTTTGGCGATAAATTTGGGCGCAAAGGTGGGCAGCAGCGTGTCAAAAGCCACCGATTATGTGGTTGCGGGCAGTGAGGCGGGCAGCAAGCTGGCCGAGGCAGAAAAGCTGGGCATTACCGTGCTGGATGAGGCCGCCTGGCAAGCGTTGGTGGCGGGGGATTAGACCCCACTACCAACTAGCGCAGACAGCTAACCCCTCCCGCTTACCCATCATCAGCCATGTCAACATTTGTCATCTATTGACATATTGCGCTTTTTGGGCGCATGATAAGGTATGTGTTCAACGATAAACTTTAGGAGTTTGCCAATGGCCAGCAGCCTGCACGTCAGCCTTCCCGATGAATTGCGCGCCTATGTCGATCGCCGCACCAATGGCAAGCGTGATTTTTCAACGCCCAGTGAGTATGTGCGCGCCCTGATTCGCGCCGATATGGATCGGGAGGAGGGGGAGAGTCGCTATATCCTGGGCGAACTGTTGAAATCCGCCGATGATATTCGGCATGGGCGGGTCTATACCGCTGAGGAGGTGGAGGCGCATCTGAATGAATTTTTGGATGAATTGGATAAAGAAGCCGACTGATGGCGAAAAACTTCTATCGTATGACGGCAACTGCCCGCAATCATCTGAAAATGGCGGTGGGTGACACCAAACGGATATGGGGTGGGCGGCAAGCCAAAAAATATGCGGCCGAATTTCTGGCAGGTTTGCAACATATCGCCGACAATCATCAACGGCTGCATTCCGCCCACCGTTGCACCCTGACGCAGGGTACCGAATTTTCGATTTATTTGGTTCAGCATCGCTATGTCGCCTATCAACCCTTTGGGCAGGATTGCGTGATCATCACGGGCATTTTTCATGAAAAAATGAATCTGCCCGCCCGCCTTAAAGAGCTGCAGCGGATAACCCGCCATGAAATCGACGCGGTTAAGCGTGCGGTTAAAGGCAGCAAAAGCACGCCACATTAGTCAGGTCAAAAGTTAAGTCAAACCATGACTATTTTATGCCAAAAGCAGCCTTTAGTTGCGGGGCGAGGTCGGTTTTTTCCCAGCTGAAGCCGCCGTCGGCCTCGGGGTCGCGGCCAAAATGGCCATAGGCGGCGGTGCGCTCAAAAATTGGCCGATTCAGTTGCAAATGGGTGCGCATGTTGCGCGGTGACAGATCCACCAATTGCTGCAACACCTCACCCAATTTCAGCTCATCAACCAAATTGGCCTTATGGGTGTTGACGTAAACCGACAGCGGCTTGCTGACCCCAATTGCATAGGACAGCTGGATGGTGCATCGTTTGGCCAGGCCAGCCGCCACCACGTTTTTGGCCAGATAGCGGGCGGCATAGGCCGCTGTCCGATCCACCTTGGTGGGATCCTTGCCGGAGAAGGCTCCGCCCCCATGGGGCGCCGCGCCGCCATAGGTATCGACAATAATTTTGCGACCGGTCAGACCCGCATCGCCATCGGGGCCACCAATGACAAAACGCCCTGTGGGGTTGACGTAAAACGCCTCATCGGGGCACATCCACCCCTCTGGCAACACGCGGTTAACCACCTTGCGCACGATTTCGCGCAAATCATTCAGCGCCAGCGATTCAACATGTTGGGTGGACACAACGATGGAGGTGGCGCGCACGGGCACCCCCTGCTCATACCACAGGCTTACCTGGCTTTTCGCATCCGGTTGCAACCCCAACTCTGGCTGGGCGCGGCGCAGGGCGGCCAATTCCTGCAAAATGCGGTGGGCGTAAAACAACGGCGCCGGCATCAGGGATGGGGTTTCATCGCTGGCA
Organism: Alphaproteobacteria bacterium; assembly: GCA_018883285.1. Taxonomy (GTDB): domain Bacteria; phylum Pseudomonadota; class Alphaproteobacteria; order CAISOG01; family CAISOG01; genus CAISOG01. Next base: position 2,981 of record VEQJ01000004.1, on the reverse strand, counting down.
TAACCAAACATAATGCCCTGATCCCCCGCGCCCTCATCCTTTTCAGTGGTAGCATCGACCCCAACCGCGATATCGGCCGATTGATCATGCAAAAAATTCTCTAGAACAAAGTATTTCCAGTGAAAGCCATCCTGCTCATAGCCAATATCGCGCACAACGCGGCGCACCGTATCGGTGACCATATTTTGGGTGACCAGCTTGGGCGCCCGAATCTCACCAATCAGCATGACGCGATTGGTGGTGGCCACCGTTTCAATCGCGGTGCGGGCATAGGGATCGCTGGCCAAATACAGGTCAACCAGCGCGTCGGAGATGCGATCGCAAATTTTGTCGGGGTGCCCCTCTGAGACAGATTCACTGGTAAAAATAAAGGAGCGCGCCATGGGGGTACCTTTGAAAATGTGATGAACGGGCGGCAGCAAGGAAATGGCCGCAAGATTAGGGAAAATGGTTTTTAAGATTGGCCGAATGGCCTGAAGCTTTAGTCAAGCGATTCTAGGCAATGATGTCAAGAACGGCGTGCGGTGGGGCAGGGGGGGCTGGCCAAGGATTGGACTGTCGCTTAAAAGGGGTGGCGCAACGGTGGTCGGTCGGCCGCTAATTGACCTGAAAGCTAAGGCTGGAATACAGCTGCTTGCTGCCATAACGCACCAGCCGCAAATGATTGCTGCTGTCGCCACGGCTGGCCAATTGTACCCGCAGCTGGCCATGGTTGCCCAGAGTGGGCTCAGCGATGGTGCCCAGCACGAGGCCATAGGGGATACCGTCGCCAATGCCCGCCGTAATCACCCGCTGGCCTGGTTTTAACTCCCCAGGTTGTTGGGCATAGGTCAAAACGGCCTGATGCCCCGCATCGCCAACCATCATCGCCCGCATATTGCCAGGCTGTACCATCACCGGCACCTTGGAATCAGGATGGGTTAGCATCAGCACGCGTGATGACCCCTCGCTAACGGCTATGACGCGCCCCACCAATCCCTCAGCGTTCATGGCCAAATCGCCCAGCTTTACCCCACCGCGGCTGCCAACATTCACCAACAGTTCCTGATCGGCGGTGATGCCGCCAAAGCCCACCACCCGCGCCGCGGCGACCGTCCAGGATTGCTCAGCGGTCATATTCAACAGGCCGCGCAGCACGGCATTTTCCTCCACCGCTTGCTCAGCCACCCGCAACTGTTCCCGCAGGGCTTTGTTTTCAGCCGCCAGGGCGCTGTTGCTGTTTTTTGTTTGGAACCAGTCACTTAGGCTAAGAATTTCGGTGCTGGCCGATTGCCGCAGCTGTTGCACTGGGGTTAGATAGCTGGCCAGCACATCATCCAGTTTTTTGAGGGAATTGCCCTGGATAAAATTTTGTTTGCTGGAAAAAAATTGGGTAAGCAGTAAGGCCACCACCAAACACAGGACGATGTTGGCTTGCCACCGCTGCCAACGGCGGCTGGTATTCGCCTGAAATGCCCGTCTAAAAAAGCGGGAAGATTCCATAACCCACAATCCTTAATTGCCGCAAAAGAATTCTTATTCTACAGTCATTTGTTTAATAAGTTAATAACACATTCCCCATCGCCTTCATTTCATCCAGGCATCGACCCGTGCCCAACACAACGCAGCTCAGGGAATCTTCGGCCACAGAAACGGGCAGGCCGGTTGATTGCCGCAACACGTGATCCAGGTTGGTTAGCAGGGCGCCGCCACCGGTCAGCACGATGCCCTTATCCACAATATCGGCCGCCAACTCGGGCGCTGTATTCTCTAACGCGACCCGCACCGCATCAACAATGGTGGCCACAGGTTCCGCCAGGCTTTCGGCGATTTGCCGCTCGGTAATGGTGATTTCCTTGGGGATGCCGTTCAGCAAGTTGCGCCCCTTAATCGACATGGTGCGACCATCGCCGCCTGTCAGCGGCGGGCAGGCCGACCCAATCTGCTTTTTAATCATCTCAGCCGTCGATTCACCGATCAGCAGGTTATGCAATTTGCGGATATAGTTGATAATCGCCTCATCCATTTTGTCGCCGCCAACCCGGACGGAGCGGGCATAGACAATGCCGCCTAGCGATAAAACCGCCACCTCAGTTGTGCCGCCACCGATATCCACCACCATTGACCCCGTTGGCTCAGTAACGGGTAAACCCGCGCCAATCGCTGCCGCCATTGGCTCCTCAATCAAAAATACTCGGCGGGCGCCCGCACTTTGGGCGGATTCCTGAATAGCGCGCCGTTCAACCGCGGTGGAACCCGATGGCACACAGATAATGACTTGTGGGCTGGCAAAGCCGCGGCGGTTGTGCACCTTGCGGATGAAATGCTTAATCATCTCCTCCGCCACCTCAAAATCGGCAATCACCCCATCTTGCAGGGGGCGGACAGCGTGAATATAGCCAGGCGTACGACCCAGCATCAATTTCGCCTCCTCCCCCACTGCCAAGACTTGGGTTTTGCCGCGAACATTGGCAATCGCCACCACCGATGGTTCGTTCAGGACGATTCCGCGCCCCCGCACAAATACCAGGGTGTTGGCGGTGCCAAGATCAATAGCCATATCGGCGGACAAGAATCCAAGAAGGCGTGACAGCATTACACGAAATCTCTTTAAAATAGGTGGGCGGCGGAATGAACAAAATGGGCGGACAGGAACGCCCATGACCTACCATAACCAAGCCTTGGCCAGATGCCAATGGCTTTGATGCAAATTGTTTTTCAACAGTTGGTCTGTTTTGGGATGGCTTAGGCGGCGGCCAGAATGGTTTGACCCGTCTTCGCCCAATCGGCGGCAAACTGCTCCAACCCCCTATCGGTCAGGGGGTGTTTGAACATTTGTTGCAGCACGGATGGCGGCATGGTGGCCACATCCGCCCCCATCTTGGCCGATTCAACCACATGGATGGGGTGACGAATACTGGCGGCCAGAATGTTGGTGTTGAAATCGGGATATTGGTCGTAAATCGCACGAATTTCACCAATCAGCACCAATCCGTCCTGGC
>VEQJ01000154.1 GCA_018883285.1 Alphaproteobacteria bacterium | reverse complement strand
CCTATCTGCAACCCAGCAATCAGGGGGCGATCGCGCCACAACCCGCCCTGCCCAACAAAACGCCAGCCGCCGCAGGAGAATAGGATGCGCACCATCGCCTGCCCCCGATTCTTTTTGAAAGTTCAGCAGGTGGGGCGGCCATTGGCTGTTGCCTTAGCCTTTGCCACCCTGATGGCATCCCCTAGCTATGCCGTCGATGAAACCATACAGGCTGTCCCCCTGGGTCAGGCCTCGGTAGGCGAATTGGGGGCATTGTCCCCGCAGGAGGGGGGCTTTGGGTCGCAATGGTGGCAAAACAGCACGCCCGAACAGATTGAGGCGGCCTTTGCCATGCTGCCCGCCAATCCAGGCGATTGGTCTCAACGGCAGCTGCAACGCCGTCTGCTGCTTAGTCCCGTATCCCTGCCCGATGAGCAGGCGGGATACCGTTTGTTGCAATCGCGCACCGAACGGTTGGAAAGCCTGGGCTATCCCGCCGATGCGGTGCGGCTGTTGCAAAGCTGGCCACGGGATCGGCAGTCGTCGGAGTGGTTGTGGCTGGCGCGTAGCACGGCACGTCTGTTGAATGGCGATGATGGGGGATGTCAGGAACCAACCCCCTTAAACGCCGACGTTCCAGGCGGCGAAGCGGGCTTTTTATCCGCCTATTGCCTGTGGGTTAAGGGTGAGCAGTCCGCCGCCGAAGTTGCCCTGAATGTGTTGGGGGATCGCCAATCGGTGGCCACGCCAACCCAGCCAAAGGATAAGGCCGATGCCAAGGCGCAGGCCAAGGCGAAGGAGGCTGAGGCCAATCGACTGTCCCTGTATCAAACCGTGGTGACGGGGCAACCGCTGTCACCCAAGCTGGCGGGAACGCTAAAGGGGTTGGATGCGGCGCTGCTGCAGCATGCAATTTTCAGCGATGTTAAGGGCGTGGTAGCAGCGGGCAACTGGTCAATACTGGCCAAGCTGCAATTGTTGCGAAACAAGACGTTACCGCCAGATGTTAAACTGATGTATGCAGAAAATTTAGTGGAATCGGGGGTGTTGAGCGCGACGGAATGGCAACAGCTGGCCACCAAAGCGATGGAGGGGGAAAGCCTGCCCCCCGCCAGTGACCCCGCCACTGCCGCCGTTCTGGGGCGCCTTTCCCGCGTTAAGGAGGTGTTGGCGGCCTCCCCCAATGCCTATAACGATGGCGCCTTGGCGCGGGCGGCGGTGGATCTGCTGCGGCAATCGGGTGGGCATTGGTATCCCGTTTACCTGTTGTTGCAACCCAAGCTGGACAATATGTTGGCGCTGGCCGAAACGGGGGAGCTGGCTCCCTGGCTGGTGGCCTATGGCATAAGGCATAACCAAGCAACTGCGCCTTGGCTTTCCTATCTGCCCAACGATCATCTAAACGCCCTTGCCCTGCGCGCGCTGGAGGGGTGGAAGCGGCCGCAACCGGTGAACGCCACCGTGCCGGCGGGTTTTAACAACATTAAGATTGATAATGAGCCGTTGGCGGCCAAATTGCTGACGGCCAGTTTTGCCCTGAATCCCGATCAATCCGCCCCCAGCTGGCAAGCGCAACTGCTAAGCACGCTGGCCGCTACCCCCCCCAAGGCTAAGGCTGAAGCGGTGTCAACCACAACTTGGCTAAGCCTACAGGCGGCGGTGGCGCAAAAGCGCAATGGTGAGGCCTTGGCAGGTGCCCTGGCGATGGTGGCCGACAGTTCGCCCAACGCCCTGCCCCTATGGCACAGCGCCCTGAGTGGCTTGGCTAAGCTTGGTCAGCATGAGCTAACCGCGCAGCTGGCCGAGGCATGGTTGATGGACGGCCTGTTTGATGGCGCGCCCAGCAAGTAAAGCCCCCTCAAGCAAAACTCCGCTGTTGGCTGAGGGCGATAGCCGCCTGTTGGCCTTATTCCTAGATATGATGGCGGTGGAACGCAACGCGGCCGCCAACACCCTGGCCAGTTATCGGCGCGATCTGGTCGACTTAGCCAAATGGGCACAGGCGCAGCAGGAAACGCTGCTAACGCTTAGCCCCACGCAGCTGCAGGCCTATTTGCGGGCGGTGGGAGCAGTCAGGGACGGGCAGGGGGGCGAGGCGGGGGGCGCCCTGGAGGGGGAAGATACTAACCATCAGGTTCTCAGCAATCGCACCCTGCAACGCCGCCTGTCCGCGATGCGGCAGTTCTTTGGCTTCCTGCAGCGTGATGGCCTTAGAGCGGATCAGCCCGCCGCCGAGCTAACCGGCCCCAAAACGCCGCAGCATTTGCCCAAATTCCTTAGCGAGCATGAGGTGGATCAGCTGTTAAGCTGGGCGGCCAACAATGTCATCGCCACCAAAGATACCGATAAGGAGGGGGATGCACGCCGATTGCATGTGTTGTTAGAGCTGTTGTACGCAACGGGCTTGCGGGTTAGTGAGGTTATCGCCCTGCAAATCAACGCATTTCCTCATCAAAGCCCCGCACTTTTGGCCAGCCCAACCCCCGCGCCGCCCGAAGCCCAACCGATGCTGCGGGTAATCGGTAAGGGGCGTAAGGAGCGGTTGGTGCCGCTGACCCCCACGGCGGCGGCGGTGGTGGCGGCCTATTTGCCCTTTCGCCAACGCCTGCTAGCCGATAGCGCCCCTGATAGCGCCCATCATAGCGCCCCCAACGGCACCCTACAGTCGGCCAACAATCCCTGGCTTTTTCCAGCCAGGCGGGCGGGGCAGGGGGCACAAACTATCAGCCGCCAACAGGCACACAGCCTGCTGAAACAGGCCGCCCTGGCCGCGGGGTTGGATCCATCCCGCCTGTCGCCCCATGTGTTGCGGCACAGTTTGGCCACCCATCTGTTGGATCACGGCGCCGATTTGCGTCGTTTGCAACTGCTGTTGGGTCATGCTAGCATCTCAACCGTGCAGATTTACACCCATGTCAGCACGGGTCGTTTGCATCAAGCTGTCCAGCTGCATCCCCTATCAAAATCGCATTTGTCCTAACTCCTTTTTCCCCCCTAGCCCAACAAGATCATCGCACCATGAGCTTTACCATCATCGAACCCGCCAAATCCCGCCTGAATCGTAGCCAGCTTGCCGTGCCCGGCAGCCAGCCAAAGCTGTTTGAAAAAGCCTGGCAATCCACCGCCGATATCGTCTTTTTGGATTTGGAGGATTCGGTTGCCCCCGCCGATAAGGTGGCGGCGCGCGCCAATGTTATCCAAGGCCTGCACGCCTTTGATTGGTCGCGCAAGACGGTTTCGGTGCGCATCAACGGCCTGGACACCGCCTTTATGTACCGCGATGTGGTTGAGGTGTTGGAGGCGGCGGCGGATAGGCTGGATCTGATTATGATTCCAAAGGTTGGCACGGCGGCGGATGTTTACGCCCTGGATATGCTGGTCAGCCAGATTGAACAGGCCAGGGGGCTGCCGCACGGCAAAATTGGTTTTGAGCTGATTATCGAAACCGCCCTGGGCATGAGCAATATTCATGAGATTGCGGGCGCCAGCAAACGCAACGAATCCCTGCACTTTGGGGTGGCCGACTATGCCGCCAGCACCCGTGCCCGCACCACCAATGTCGGCGGGGTGAACCCGGACTATGTTGTGTTGACCGATGCCAACCCCGATGCGCATGGGCGCGATAACCGTGAGGTGCATTGGGGCGATCCCTGGCACTATGCCCTGTCGCGGTTGGTGGTGGCGGCGCGTGCCTATGGCCTGCGCCCCGTTGATGGCCCCTTTGGCGATTTTGGCGATGGTGATGGCTATCAGGCGGCGGCGCGGCGGGCGGCCGCCCTGGGCTGTGAAGGCAAATGGGGGATTTACCCTGGCCAAATTC
>VEQJ01000003.1 GCA_018883285.1 Alphaproteobacteria bacterium | reverse complement strand
GCCTATCACCGACACCTAAGTCTTAAGCAAACCTTAACCAGGCCGTGCGATCGTGAAAGCTGAATTGCCACCTGTTACCAATCGGTTTTCTGCATGTCTCACCCTGCCGTTATTGCATCGGCAAAGTCCGTTGCCCTATCACAACACCCTGAGCTGACGGCGCTTGCCAGCCTTGAAGCCGCGGGTGATCTGGCGTTTTTTTGGGATCTTGATGGTGACCAGATCGATTGGGTTGGCGCGATGGAGGAGTTTTTTGACGCCGATCTGCCTACGCCCGCCAGCATGGCGATGTTCGACACCCTGATGAGCGAAAGTGATGCGCTGACCCATCGTCAGGCCATTACACGCCATTTGGCGCATGGGGATCGTTACGAATGCCAATACCGCCTGCATGGCCGCAAGGGCGCCTCAGTCTGGGTGCATGAACGTGGCCAGGTGACATTGGATGCCAACGGGCGGGTCACCCATGTTTACGGCACGCTGCGCACGATTGACGAGCTGAAATCGCAAGAAGCCAAGCTGATCCACTATGCCGACTATGACGATATTACAGGTCATTACAACAAAAGACGGCTGCGGGAATCTCTGGATAAGGCGGTCAATTACGTTCAGCATTTTTCGACCACGGGTGCCTATTTGGTGGTCGGGATCGATCGTTTTTCGGTGATCAACGAATGCTATGGTTTCCGTATCGGTGACAAACTGCTGAATCGTGTAGCGCAACGGCTGCTGCACCATTTGCGGATTGCCGACATTATCGGGCGGGTGGATGGCGATCGTTTTGGCTTGATTCTGTACCATTGTACCGAAGATGAGTTGGTAGGCGCGGCCGAGCGCTTTATCCGCGTCATCGCGGAGGAGATTTTTAATACCGAGCAGGGAGCCATCCCCCTGACCGCTTCTGTCGGTGGCATTATCTTTCCTACCCAGGGGGTTACAGCGACCGAGTTGATGGCGCGGGCGGAAATCGCGCTGCAACATGCCAAGCGCAAGGGATCCAGCAGCTTTTCGCAATTTAAGCCCATGGTGTCGGATAAGGCGGTGCAGACACACAACCTCGCGTTGCAGGATAAGGTGCGCCGCGCCCTTCAGAACAAGGATCTGTGCCTGGCCTATCAGCCGTTGGTCGATGCCACCACCCATCAGGCCGTTTCGTATGAATGTTTGCTGCGGATGAAAAATCCTGATGGCACGCTGATGCCAGCGGCGGAATTTATTCCCGTCATTGAAAAGCTGGGGCTGATTCGTCAGGTCGATTGGGCGGTGATGGATATGGCGTTGGATGAATTGCGCGCCAACCCTGATTTAGACCTGGGCATCAATGTGTCGCCCGCCAATATCAGTGACGGCCGCTGGCTGAATCAGCTGATGGAGAATCTGGCCAAGGATCCCAGCCTGGCTAAGCGCCTGGTGGTGGAAATTACCGAAACGGCGGCGATGGATGATTTGGAACAGTCTAGTCACTTTGTGAATGCCTTGAAAAAAAGCGGTTGCCGCATCGCCCTGGACGATTTTGGCGCGGGCTTTACCTCATTGCGCGAACTGCAATATCTGCCAGTCGATATTCTAAAAATCGACCGCGATTTCGTGAAGCTGTTGCCCGACGATGCCGCCTCAATCCGCATGGTGCAAACCCTGGTGGGCTTGGCCAGCGACCTTTCCCTGGTCACGGTGGCTGAGGGGGTTGAGACGATTGAGCAAGCCAATCTGCTGAAAGATTTGGGGGTGGCGGTGCTGCAGGGTTATTACTTTGGCAGGCCAACCACCGATCCCGCCTGGCGCCTGGCGCACGGCGACGGCCAAGCCGTAGGCCAAACTGGCGTATTCTGCTAGGGGCTGACACCTAACATGAGAAATGTTAGGACGTTAGAATGTACATAAGGCATTGTAAGTTATCATTAGGAACTGTCGACATTCATTTTGGCCATAGTAAGATGGAGGCGAGGTAGATAAATCCTAAGAAGGCGGAATCTGTTTTGTCGTAGCGTGTGGCGATGCGTCTGAACTGTTTGAGCTTGCCGACAGGTTAAATCCATTTGCCGCAAATGCCCTACCAAATGACCAAAAACCACCATGTTTTGCCTCGGTTAATGGTTATCCTGGATATTTTCCAGTTTACTTTAGCGGCCTAAAAAATGGTGAAAATTTGTCTGACAGAATCACGCAGGTTACGCCCAGGCAAAGGCGCTGAGGATTTCGGCTAAGTCTTTGAAATATTTGGTTGCGGGGGGGCCAGATTTGAACTGCGGAGCCATCCAGTGGATGGGTGCGCGTGAAGGTTATGAGCCTGCACTCATAAGGGGGCGACGGTGAAGGATAAGAATGATTGGTTGTGTATCCGAACCATCGGTTCGAACTCTCGAAATGATTATCTTTTTCAGACTTGGATCTCTTGATATCGGGGACAACCATCCTCTGGTAAGATTCTGATGCGGCATAAACCAACTGCTTCCCCTTTTTATTTATCAAAGGGAGGATCAATTTCAAGTTATGAAACAATCAACTTACTACCAACGCAGCATCTTTTTGCCAAGAAGGCTGCCGACCATCCCCAAAACTAAGATAGAAAATCCGTAATAGACTGAAATGTACAGGGCGAAATCCCTGTCGCAGTGAAGAGCGTAAGCTGTCGCGGCCAATGTTCCCGCGCTCACTCCGGCAAGAAAACCTAAAAGAGTGTGATGCGGCGATGCCGTTTTGGAGAACCAGAATTTCCAAGCCATCATCAAAGCCACACCGCCGCTGCCCAGGATCACCGACAAGCAGTAAGGAACAGAACCGTCCTGCAGGCTTTCAACCATTGTCTGAAATGAATACTGTGTTGTTTGGGCGGCAAACTGCCAGATCAGTACGGCTACACCAATAACCAGAGGGATAAGATGTAGCCCTTTGATTTTCCCGGATGGACGCGAAATGTCAGTGATCAGCATAACGCTGCCAAGCCAGGCCAGGAAAAACAGACCTGGCTTCCAGAACATGGCTCCGGTTTGAATGGCATGGGCATAGTCGCCGCGCAGCCCCATAAGGCCCAATATCATGGCCGCGATCAGAACCAAGCACGCTGTGCAGTGCATCCATAATTTAAAATTGACCAAGGGCTTTCGAGGGCTAAGGTCTGCCACCAGTTGATCGATGAGAGGGTCAGTCATCTTGAACCTCATCGACGGCAGCCATCATCTTTTTCATGCCCCGATGAACCATGATTTTGACGTTTGAAGGGCTATGCCCTTTCTTCTGGCTGACTTCTTCGACGCTCATTTCCTGCAACTTGATCATCTCGATCATTTCCGCTTGAGCCAGAGGGATGAGTTTAAGCAATGTTTTGACATCGTGCTTGGCGCACTCGTCACGATCATGTTCTTGAGATGGGAATTCTTGATCCAGCTCCGTCTCGACGTATTTTAGTGTCTTGCGCATGTGGTCAATCCAGCGATGACGCGCGACAGCCGCTATCCATGGGCCAAAGGGATAGTTCGGATCAAAGGTCTGTCTCTTTGCATGTAAAGTCATCAACGTATCCTGCACCAAGTCCTCGATGGCGTTTCGGTGGATTCGTTTTCCGAAATACGCAGTCAGCCATGGCCGAAGATCGGTCAGCAGCAGACGGTAAGCGTTCTGGTCGCCTTTGAGGGCGGCACGCATCCATTCGTCCCATCTATTGCTGTTATACGTTGTCATCGGCCCGTGGTTACACCCCAGAAGAAAAATGTTGAGTCAGGTGTAACCAGACCGTTAAGGGCACGTATTAACACGATTGAACGCGTCATAAAGGCTCGTTTGCGGTTATTTTAACGAATGTGCCGCTTTTTGTCCACGTAACAACCAACCTCAAGAGGAAAAAACAATGAAACTCTCCAAATCCCTTATGACTGTCGCCGCTCTTGGTGCTTTCGTCGCTGGTGCCGCCCTGATGGCTCCCGAAGCGCAAGCCGCCAAGGAAGGCTATGAAATGTGTTCTGGTATCGTGAAGGCGGGTCAGAACGACTGTCAAGCGAATGGCCACAGCTGTGCGGGTCAAGCCAAAGTCGATGCTGCCGCTGGCGAATGGATTTATGTTCCGAAGGGCACCTGCGAGAAGATCGTCGGCGGTACCGTTGCCAAGAAAATGTAATCCACCTGAGTTTAGGAGTTCCCGCCATGCAGCAACACACGCTCGAACGATCCGGTATCGGCTTGCGATCGCCGCATGTGCGGGAGCTTTTGGATTCAAAAGCAAATATTGGCTTTCTTGAGGCCCATTCGGAAAATTACTTCGGCGGCGGACAACCACGTAAACTGCTGAAACAGATTTCAGAGATGTATCCTGTGACATTGCACGGCGTTGGACTTTCTCTGGGGCGCGCTGATGGACTGGACGAGGAACATATCCGGCAAATCAAATCTTTGGTGGAGGATATGAACCCCGTGTTCGTCTCCGATCATCTGACATGGAGTGGGTATAGCCATATCCATGTGCCCGACTTGTTGCCGATCCCCTTTATTAATGAGGCACTCGATGTATTCGCGGCGCATGTACTTGAATTTCAGGATAAAATAGGAAGACAAATTATTGTTGAAAATCCATCTAATTATCTGGCCTTCGCCAATCTCGACTATACCGAAACGGAATTTTTGAACGCTTTGGTAGATCGCACGGGCTGCGGGCTTTTGCTCGATATCAACAATATCGCTGTCAGTGCCCACAATCTTGGTTATTACGCGCTCAGCTATATCAAGGACATCAAGGACGATGGTCGTGTCAAACAGTTTCACCTGGCTGGATATCAGGTCAACGAGCTAGAGGATGGGGGGAAAATTTATCTCGATACCCATGGCAAGCCTGTTTATCCGGAAGTCTGGGAGCTTTATGCCTATGCGTTGCGGAGATTTGGCGATGTGCCAACTCTGATCGAATGGGACGCCGATATTCCGGCGCTTGATGTTTTGATTGCCGAGGCTGCCAAGGCGGATGACGTACGTACCCGTGTGAAGGGAGAACGCCATGACCGCGCTGCGTGATATTCAGGCCGCTTTTATGCACGATATTTATACAGGTGAGCAAACCAGTGCCATCTTTCTTGATGCATCCGCTTCTTCGCCTGCGCGCCTTAGCATTTACAGCAACAACACGGCTCTAGGTCTGGCTGACGTTTTGGCGAACGCCTATCCAGTTGTAAAACGGATTGTGGGCGAAGAATTTTTCAAAACGCTCGCACGGCATTTTTTAAAGGCGCACCCACAGCCTGCTGGCAATCGCCACATGTTTGGCGGGGATCTGGCGACTTTTCTAAAGGGCTTCGTACCAGCATCAGCCTTGCCGTATCTATCCGACATCGCCGCGCTGGAATGGGCATATTTCCAATCCAGCATCGCCGATGACGCAGAAAATATTGATTTTAATGGACTGACTGCAGCTATGTCGGCGGATCCTGCTTTTGTTTTGGCCCTTCATCCAAGCGTTCATGTTATTGAACAGAGCTATAATGCACTTGATATCTGGCAAGAGCATCAAAAAGCTGAACCAAGTACGATCCAGCTTACGCAGGAAGAGCGCACACTTGTGGTCTGGCGCACAACGGATGACAGTGTTCTAATCAGAAAAGCCTCTCCAGCCTTCGCGTCACTTCTGGATTGTTGTCAAAAAGACATTTCCTTCGCTGAAGCCATGACCATCGCCGGAGAAGGCGTCCACGATATGAACGCCTTTCAACAGGAATTCGCCGAAGCCGTGATCCTCAGAATATTTGCACGAACAAAAAAGGAAACTTATTCATGATCAAATGCGCATGCTCCATGATGGATAAATTTACAGCCAAATCCAACTGGCTCCAATCGGCGGCTTTGCTGGCGGCCAGGTTATGGATTGCCAAGGTATTCCTGATGTCGGGGCTGGTGAAGATAAAAAGCTGGAGTTCTACAATCACACTTTTCACAGATGAGTATAAAGTTCCAGTCCTTCCTCCCGAAGTTGCCGCCTACATGGCGACAGCCGCCGAATTGTCACTGCCTGTTCTTTTGGTTCTGGGTTTGATGACACCACTTGCAGCTCTGGGACTTTTCGTCATGACCATGGTTATTGAATTATTCATCTATCCTGGGACAACGGATCATTATCACTGGATGCTGCTTTTAGGTATTCTATTGAGCCATGGCAGCGGAAAATTCGGTGCTGATTTTTGGATATTGAAACATTTCCGCACGAAGGCCCTGTCATGAAGAATTTTACATTGTCTCAACGTCTGGTTAGTGAGTTCCTTGGAACGGCCTTTCTGCTGGCGGTCGTCATCGGATCCGGCATCATGGGGGAGAACCTCGCAGGCGGAAACATTGCCATCGCGCTCCTTGCCAATACTCTTGCAATGGGCGCGGCTACTGTATCGACGCCTCAGATTTTGGGGCGCGGCATTCGACGGCGCGGGCGTGCGCCTCCAACCCCTCTAACCGTGCCAGGGCGGCAATTTCCCGTGCCAACTGGCTGGGTAAAGCGGGGGAGGCCTGATCAGAAGCGGATTGGGTGTGTGCCGCCGCGCCATGATCGGTGATAAAGGTTTTGGGCTTTAGAAAATTGCTGACCGATAGCCCCGCGTGGAAGCGCCCCGACCCGTTGGTGGGCAGGGTGTGGTTGGGGCCCAGCCCATAGTCGCCCAACACTTCGGCGGCGCGGGCACCGACAAAAATACCGCCATATTGGGTGCATTGCTGCCCCCAATGCGATGGGTTTTCGGTCATGATTTGCAGATGTTCTGGCGCCAATTGGTTGGCCAGCTGCACCGCCTGTTCCAAACTAAGCTGTACCATGGCGCCCTGGGATAATGCGGCGCGCGCCGTTGATTGATTCGGCTGCGGCAGGGTGGGCAGCTGGGCGGCCAGGGCATTTTGCACGCTGGCCAGCAAGGCGGACGATGGCGTCAACAGGGTGACAATCGCTTCGGTATCATGTTCGGCTTGCGCCAACAAATCGGCGGCAATCCAGGCGGGATTGGCGGTGTCATCGGCAATAATCAGCAATTCGGATGGACCCGCCAGAAAATCGATGCCGCGCTGATTGGCGACCATTTGCTTGGCCGCCGCCACCCATTGATTGCCTGGGCCAACAATCATGTCACAGGGGTCAATCAGGCCGCCACCAAAGGCCAGGGTGGCAATCGCCTGCGCCCCGCCAATCGCCAACACCGCATGCGCGCCCGCAATCGCCGCCGCCGCCAACATCAGGGGGGCTGGGTTGGGTGAGGCCAAGACAATCTGCCGCACCCCCGCAACCTGGGCGGGAATGACCGTCATCAACACGCTGGATACCAGGGGATAGCGCCCGCCCGGCGCATAGCACCCAACCCGTTCAATCGGGATGTGGCGCACCCCCATGCTGAGCCCTTCTGCGCCAGCGGGCATGTCAAAATCCTGATACAGCTGGCGTTGGCGGGCGGCAAAGGCGCGAATCCGTTGCGCCGCGGTTTGCAACAGCTGGCGCGGCTCATCGGGCAAACTGGCCAGGGCGGCTTCACAGGCGGCGCGATCATACAGCATCGGCTGTCCCGCAACCCATCCATCCCATTGCGCGGCATAGTTTTCGACCGCGGATTGGCCGTGGCAGCGAACATCCTCAAGAATCTGTTGCGCCCCCGCCAACACTTCGGCGGGCAGCGGGTTTGCGGCGCGCGCCAGCAGGCTGGCAGCATCCTTGATGGGCATGATCATGATGTGGCCTTTCTGTCGCCGCCACGGCGGGCAAGTTTGCGGGAACGGCTGTTCAGTTCGTCCCAAACGGCTGACCAGGGAATGTGCTGTTGCGCCAGCTTGACGGCGGCAAAATACAGAACATCGGCGGTTTCGGCGACAATCTCCTGCACGGAATTGGCCATCGCCAGCTCGCCCCCCTCCTCCTGAATTTTGGCGTTTAACAGCCCCGGTTCGGTCAGCAATCTTTGGGTATAGGATTGCTGATCATCCGCCTGCATCGCGCGATCTATCCGATGTACCAGCGCGCTGATACCACCATGGCTGTCAAAATCGGCCTCAAAACAGCTGGCCGTTCCCAAATGGCAAAAGCCATCGCCCAGCTGTTGCACCGTGAATTGCAGGGCGTCGCGGTCGCAATCCACCGCAATTCGCAACAGTTTCTGGCGGGCGCCTGAAGTTTCACCCTTGCGCCACAGACCGCCGCGCGATCGGGAATGGTAAATGCCCGCCCCCTCCGCCAACGCCGCCCGCAAGCTTTCGCCGTTGGAATAGACCAGCCCCAGCGCCTGGTGGTTGCTATCCACCACCACGGTTGGCCACAGGCCGTCGGCACGGTCAGAAATCATCATGGCCGCCAAACAATCGGCGATGGTCAATTTGCCCGTGTAAAGTGCCATCCCAACCTGGGCATCCACCCCCATCTTGTCCAATTCGGCAATCTGTTGCGCGGTGGTAATGCCGCCCGCCATCGTCAGCTTAACGGTTGCGGCCGCATCCAAAATCGGCGCCACCGCCGCGGTGTCAAAGCCGCCCATGGTGCCTTCGATGTCGATATTGGTTACCAGAAAGCCACCAACCCAATCGCGCAGCTCAATCATGCGGGTCAGGCCAGCGGTTTCCTGCACCGTTTTCCACCCCTCAACCGCCACCTTGCCGCCGCGCATATCGACCGCGGCCATCACCCGATCTCGGGGCAATTGCGACAAAATCGCCGGCTCAGCCTTAGTGCCCAAAATGACCTTCACCGCCCCCGCGTTCAGCCAATCGCTGGCCGCCTCAAGGCTGCGAATCCCGCCACCCACGCGACAGGGGGCATGGCGGCACAGGGTTTTGATCAGATCACGGTTATCGCCCTGCCCCATGGCAGCATCCAGATCAATCACCGCCACCTCACCCGTCACGCCAAATTGTTTGGCCAGGGCAATCGGATCCTCAGGCGCCTGTAACGCCATTTTTTCACCCTGTACCAGCTGAACGGCTTTGCCATTCATGATGTCTATGGATGGGATAATCACGGGCGAATCTCCTGACCGGCTTGCGAAAGATAGGTTTTGACGTCGGGAATGCTAAGGATGCCATCATGGAACAGGCTGGCGGCCAAAACCGCGCTGGCGCCTGCCTGCAACGCGGCCAGGAAGTCGGGCAACTGCCCCGCCCCGCCCGAGGCGATGACGGGAATGGCGACGCTGCCGCTGACTGCCCGCAACAAATCGGTGTCATAGCCGCTTTGCTGACCATCCCGATTCATGCTGGTCAACAGGATTTCGCCCGCCCCCAACTGTTCGGCCTGCTTAGCCCAGGCGGTAACATCCCAGGCGGTGGCGTCATGGCCTGCGCGGGTAAAGACCTTGCCGTCTTTCGCGTCAATGGCCACAACCGTGCATTGACGGCCATAGGCCTTGGCCACCTGGCTAATCAAATCGGGCTGCGCCAGGGCGGCCGAATTCAGCGAGACTTTGTCCGCCCCGACATTCAACAAGGCCTGTACATCGGCCAAACTGCGCACCCCCCCACCAACCGTCAGCGGGATCGTCAGCACCTGCCGAACATCATGCACCAGCGACAGGGTGGCCATGCGGTTTTCAACCGTGGCGGTGATATCCAGGATGACCAGCTCATCCGCGCCCTGATCCTGATACAGCTTAGCCGCGGCCACGGGGTCGCCGGCATCCCGCAAATCCTTGAACTGCACGCCTTTGACAATGCGGCCATTTTTCACATCCAAACAGGGAATAATGCGGCGGGTTAGCATAAGGCACCCTCCAACCATTGCTGGATAAGGCCTTCCCCCGCCTTGCCCGACAACTCTGGGTGAAATTGACAGGCCATCACCCCCTGCCGCCTTAGCATGGCGACATAGGGATAGGCGGCGTCATCGCCATAGGCAAAGGTGGATAGCTGCCAGCCGTCATCGGCCTGCAAGCTTTCCAGTCCCACGGCGGGCAGGGCGTAGGAATTGGCGAAATAGACATAGTCTCCCTCAGACGATATCAGGGCAGATGGCAGGCGGGCAGGCGACATCAGGTTCCAACCCATTTGCGGCACCGGCAGTTTTTGGGTGTTCAGCTTTTTGACGGTTGCGTCTATCACGCCCAACCCCGCCACCCCCGGGCTTTCATCACTGCCCGCGCACAGAATTTGCATGCCCAGGCAAATCATAAGGGTTTTTTGCCCCGACAAAATGCGGGCACGCAGGGCATCCGTCCAACCGCGATCTGTTAGCGTTTGCATCGCCACGCCAAAGGTTCCCACCCCCGGCACCGCCAGGGCGGGCGCATCGGCAATATCCTGAGCGGTTTCGGCATAGCTTACGGTGCATCCCAACCGCTTTAGGCAGGCCGCCATTGAGGCAATGTTGGCAACCCCACTCGACAAAATACAGACATCGCGGCTCATAAAACGCCCTTGGTGCTGACGCTGCCGTTAACGGTGACGGCGGCCGCCTGGCGAAAGGCCAGCGCAAAGGCCTTAAAGGCCGATTCAACCTTATGATGGTCATTCTCCCCCCGCAGCACGTCAAGATGCAGGGTCAGGCAGGCCTCAGCCGCCAATGTCCGAAAAAAATGGCTGATGTTTTCACAGGCGACATCGCCGATATTCTCGCGGTTCAGATTCAGGGAAATGATGGCGGTCACCCGTGTTGCCAGATCGATAACGGCGCGGCTTAAGGCCTCATCCAACGGGGCATAGGCCGACCCAAAGCGCTGAATCGATTGCCGCTTGTCCAACGCCTGGCCAACCGCCTTGCCCAGCACGATGGCACAATCCTCAACCGTATGGTGATCATCAACCTGCAGATCGCCTGTCGCCTTCAGCTGCAAATCCCAACCGGCATGTTTGGCCAAACATTCCAGCATGTGATCGAAAAACCCCAGGCCAGTGGCTATCTCACACTGCCCCTGGCCATCCAGATTCAGGGTCAGGGTGATGGCCGTCTCACGGGTTTGACGGGTTGCGGTGGCGTGACGGGTCATGGGGAAACCTTTGTTATAGCGTTCATCAGGGTGGCCAGATCCTGTTCATTTAAGGGTACACCAATGCGGACACAATGGGCGATATGGGGATCATTGGGAAAGCAACGTACCGATATCCCGATATCGCCTAAGGATTCGAACATCCTTTGGGCTTGTTCCGCATTTTTGCAGGCAAAGAATACAAAATTTGCTTGAGATGGCCAAACAGAAAAACCACCGGTGCCAAGGGCGGATTCAAGCGTGGCGCGGTTGGCCTTAATCGCCGCGATGGCGGTATCAACCCGATGCGTTGCGGCCAAAAGCTTGTAGCCCTGGTTGATGCTGGGCTGGGAAATGCCATAGGGTTGCGCCACCTTTTGCATGGCCAGCAGCAGATCGGCCTGGCGGCTAAGGGCGTAACCCAACCGCAATCCCGCCGCGCCATAGGCCTTGCTGAAACTTTGCACCACCACCGTGTTGGCCATCGCCAGCACCGCATCGGTGATATCCTGGTTGGCATAGGCCATGTAAACCGCGTCCAGCACGATTAAGGCCTGGGGGGCATGGTCACGAATGCGGGCGATGACATCGATGGGCACCACCTGCCCCGTGGGATTGTTGGGGGAGGTGAACAGAACAATTCGGGTGTTGGCATCAATGCTATCGACGACAGCCTGTTCGGGAAAGGCGGGCTCAATCCATGGAACGGAACGCATATCGCCGCCCGCCATGGCCACATAGCGCTGAATCATCGGAAAGGTTGGCACGGCGGTTACCAAATTCCCACCTTCCTCCATCATTGCCAGCACGATTTGCAACAGGGCATCATCCCCCCCCGCGGTGGGGTGAACCATGGCCGTGGGCAGCCCTAGACTATCGGCCAACGCATCCCGCCAGCCATCAATCTTGGGATAGGGGCCGGCGCAATCCCCCAAAATCGCCTGGAAATCGGGAATCACATCGCGCAGATCCAGCTGGGGGGGGCGTTTAGGCCGTGGCGGGGCATAGGGCGCGCCAAGGCGGGCAACCCGTGCGGCGAATTGCACCATCATCAAAGCACCACTTTGGCCAAATTGGTGATGATAATGTCACAGGCGCCCGCCGCCTTAAGGGCGGGGATCAAGTCAATCACCTGTTTTTTCTCCACCACCGATTTGATGGCATAGCCCTGATCGCCCAGCAGGTTGGCAACCGTCGGTTGCTTCATCGCTGGAAAAATTTGCATCACCTCAGGCAATTTTTCGGGCGGCACATTGGCTTCGACCATGACGCGGCGGCGCCCCTCCAACACCGATTGCAACACCAAACAGAAATCCTCAATCTTTTTCGACTTTTGGGGATCCTGCATGGCATTACGGCTGGCATACAGGCGGGTGGAGGACTGAAAAATCTTCTCCACAATCGTCAAGCCATTGGCATCCAGGGTGGCACCCGTTGAGGTGATGTCGAGAATATAGTCGGCATCCTCACTGGGAAACACCTCGGTCGATCCAAAGGATCGGACAAAGACATCCTGCCGACCGCGTTGTTGCTGCCAATCGGCGGTCAGCTTGGCATACTCACTGGCAACGGTCAGCTTGCGGTTGGGCAGGGCGCCATCCTGAAGCAATTTATGGGGGGCGGCCACCACCAACCATACGGGATCCAACTCTGTGTCCAACAGCTCCACCAGATTGGCACCCAATTCCTTAACCCAATCGGCGCCGGCAAAGCCCAAATCGCGCGTGCCCATATCCAGCATTTCAATGATGTTTTGCGGCTTTAGCATTTTGGCCTCCATCGCGGCGCCGCTGATGGTTGGGCGATAGGCGCGGCTGGCCGTCCGCACGATGACGCCAGCATCCGCCAACAGCCGTTCGACGCCATCGAACATCCGCCCCTTTGGCAGCGCTAAGCGTAAGGATTGTTCTGAACTCATGGTTATTTCCCCTTAAGTGTTGGTGCCGTCAAAACCTTGCTGGCGGGGAATATCTGCAAAAACCATGAAACGCCTAAACAGAGTCACCGCCATATCAAAGCCCTGGCGGCGGTTGCGTAAAAAATTAAAGCCGCCAAAGCCCATGATGCTGCGCACCATGATGATGCAACAAATGGATGCAATGTTGGCGAATTGGCGTGTTCCGAATCATGGCACCATGCTGATACAGATGATTTCCCTTGTCAAGCTTAAGGCACCCTCTACCAAAATCCCTTTGTCTTTAGGCCTTAAGCTGGCCTTGCCAAAAACCATCAGCTGTGGCAGGGTTGCGACCTGGTTGGTTGGTCAGCCCCCATAAAGGCGTTTGTTTTTTGCAAACTCCCTTACGATTGTGGCATAAACTTCCGCCAAAGTCTTGCAGGCCGCTATAGCTCAGTGGTAGAGCGCACCCTTGGTAAGGGTGAGGTCGACAGTTCAATCCTGTCTAGCGGCACCAGCTTTTATCCCCCACCCCCATCATCCATCTTGACGTAGGGCGCTGGTCGCCTCCAAATCATAAAGGTGCCCTTTTCTTTCACACAGGACGTTCGCCTGTTGTCATGCTGAAAATTTTTGAATCTTTTGGTCTGGAATCGCTTAGCCAGCTGCCCCCCGAGGTCTTGACCCGGTTGGCAACCATGCTGGCGCTGATCGCTGCGGCCATCGCCCTGCTGGCCAGCTTGCTTATCGGCCTGTTGTATCGCCGTCACAGCCAACGGCTGATGCAGCAGGTGGGGCAACAGCAGGCCAAGCGGATTGCGGATATGCAGGCGATGCTGAACGCCATGCCGATTCCCCTGTGGCGGCGGGATGGTGCTGGCCACCTCGTCACCTGCAACCAATTCTATGCCGACCAGCTTGGGCTAACAGCCGAGGCGGTGGTGGACAACCAAACCGAATTGGGTGCCAGCGTGATCAGCGATGGCGGATTGGGGCTGCACCGCCGCGCTATGCAGGTTGGTCAGCCACAAAGCGAAAGCCATCATATTATTGTTAAGGGGCAACGGCGCCTGTTGGAATTTCACGAAATCCCGTTAGCGGGACAAACGGGGGCGGAGCAGGCGGGCATAGGCACGGGCAGCATCGGTTTTGCCCTGGACTACACCGCGCTGGAGGATACGCAGCAGCAGTTGGCGCGACAGTGGGATGCCTATGCCGACATCTTGGAAAGCCTGCGCATCGCTATCGTCATGTTTAACCGCAGCCAGCGGGTCATCTATTTCAACACCGCCTTTGCGAAGCTTTGGCCATTGGATCCGCAATGGCTGGCCAGCAGCCCCAGCTTTGGTGAAGTGTTGGAGGAGTTGCGCCTTCGCCGCCGCCTGCCCGAAGTATCGGATTTTCCCGCCTACAAAAAACAACAGCTCAAATTGTTCAGCACCCTGTTGGCGCGCCATGAGGAGTTGTTGCATCTGCCCGATGATACCACCCTGCGCATGACGGTGGTGCCGCACCCCCTGGGCGGATTGTGCTTTACCTATGATGATGTCAGCAACACCCTGGCGCTGGAGCGGTCGTTCAACACCATGTTGGCGGTGCAGGGCGAAACCCTTAGCAATCTTTATGAGGGGGTGGCGGTGCATGCCAGCGATGGACGACTGCGCCTGTACAACACCGCTTTTGCCAAATTGTGGGAATTTGACCCCGATTGGTTGGGCAGCCAGCCCTATTTGGGCGATATTTCTCAGCGCCGCCAAGATCAGTTTCCATCCCAGGATGCCTGGCAACAGTTTGAGCAACACACCCTAAACGCGGCTGAGGCTCGATTGGCCACCCAGGGCACCATCGAACGGCGGGATGGCAAAATCTATGAATACCGCCTGGTACCCCTGCCCGATGGCAGTTCGTTGACCAGCTATGTGGACATCACCGACCAGTTGCAGGTTGAACGCGCCCTGCGCGAACGGGGGGAAGCGTTGGAAAATGCTGATCGCCTGAAAAGTGACTTTTTGGCCAGCATGTCTTATGAATTGCGCACCCCGCTGAACAGCATTGCCGGCTTTAACGAACTGTTGCGGCTGGAACTGTTTGGCCCGCTTAACCCCAAACAGCTGGAATATGCCGAAGGTATCCACCAGGCCAGCCAGCATCTGACCACCTTGATCAACGACATGTTGGATCTGGCCAGTTTTGAGGCGGGGATTTTCGCCCTAAACCGCAATCCATTGGATGTGCCCGCCTGGTTGGCCAACCAAATCAGCCTGGCGCAACCAACCGCGATGCAAAAATCGGTTCGGCTGATTCTAACCATGGAACAGGCGCCCAAAACCATTCAGGCCGACGCCCAACGCCTGCGCCAAGCCTTTTACAACCTGTTGAACCATGCGATTAAGGGAACGCCCGATGGCGGCATGGTCAGCTTAAAAGCGGGCTTAACCGAACAACAGGGCGCTGCCTATCTGGAAATCCTGCTGCAGGATGGGGCAAAGGGCACCTTGATGCCAGAGCAGGAGCAGGCCTACAAAACCGCCTGGGCGCAATCGACCCCCGCCAACAGCCGCCGCCGCAACAGCGGGGGTGGCGATATGGGGTTATCCCTGGCCAAAACGATTATCGAAGCCCATGGTGGCCAGCTTCAGCTTAGCGGCGATCCCGCGGTTGGGGTAACCGTTCGCTGCCTGCTGCCCGTTGCTTAAGGTGAGGTTAGATTGCCAGTAACTTCACAGGATAAGCTCCACCACAGATTCATTTAATAGAAATATAACCGAATTATACTTATTATAAATATCTATCGGACTGAGGGCACAATGAACTCTGCACAAAATTACGGTGTTGAGACAGACTCAACAACTTATGAATTGTATCTAGGGCGATTTAGGGAACCAAATTCTGATTTGTTTTGGCGCCCTAACGATACTGTTGTGCGTATAGGGTTAATGGCTGCTTCTCGCCGTTTAGGTCAGCTTAGTGATAGTGGAATAACTTTGCTACCAGTGATTTCGTGGCCCACTAACCCGCTTGTGGATAGTGCGCCGACAAAACGCAAGGAGATGAAAACGGAAATTGTATCAAAAGCGCAAAGAGTTGCAGCTGGTATAAATCGAAGTAATGTAAATACTGCTGAAGTATATACAGGTGTAGCCAAAATTAATTATACCAATCGCTCCAGCCCAAAACGGAGCGGCTTTGATGGAAAAACAAGTTTTTTTGCTGGAGAAATTGAGTCTGGGAAAACTTATGTTTTGGTGGATGATCGCGTGGATACAGGAAGTACTGTTCGTGATTTATGGAGATACGTCGAAAGTCAGGGCGGGAAGGTGGTTGCAGTGGTGGAAACGAGTAGCAATCACCCCGCAATGGAGCTAAACATTTTCCCTTCTGATGAATTTCTTGCAGAAAAATTTTTCCCTGTGCTTTGGGGTTCAACACAGAAAGATATCAAGACCAGAGAGCAAGCCCAAAAAAAGTATGTGTTACTTGATACGGAAACCAGAAAAAGTTTTGAGTCTGAAATGGTTAAAACTGCAAATCAGTACTTGGAAAAACTTGGTCTAAATTTTGCTCAACTTACATCTGGTGAGGTAAACAGAATTTCCGAAATGTTTGTTACCGCTGATATGGAACCATTGTTACACAAACATATAGATAAAACAGTTAGCGATTTGTGGGATTACATCGGGAAAG
>VEQJ01000153.1 GCA_018883285.1 Alphaproteobacteria bacterium | reverse complement strand
TGGCGTTGGAGCAGCTGGCGGATGCTGGCGTCACCCCCGCCCGCGTGTTGGACTATGGGTGCGGAACTGGCCTGCTGGCGATGGGGGCGGCGCTGCTATGGCGGCAGGATACAACCATTGTCGCCGCCGATAACGATGCGCGGGCGGTGGAAATTGCCATCGAAAATGCCGAAACCAACGGCCTAGGCAGTCGGATTCAGCTGTATCGCAGCGACCTGCCCAGCGATCCAGCCATTGCCGCCCATGCGCCCTTCGACCTTATTGTGGCCAACATTCTGGCTGAACCGCTGATTGCGATGGCACCCAACCTGGTTGGTCAGCTGGCCAAGGGTGGTCAGCTTATTTTGTCTGGAATATTAACCAGTTGGGCGGATCGGGTGGCGGCGGCCTATCAGGCGGCAGGCCTAGTGCTGCTGCAAACAACCGTTGATAGCCATGGCGCCAACCCAGGCCAATGGGTAGCGCTACGGCTGCAATTCCCGCTATAATAGACGCATGACAACCGCACCCAACACTCAATCCAACTGGCAACAATTTTGCGCCAGTCAGCTGGCCAAATCGCTGGCCAGCCGCAGCGCGGAGGATCAAGTCGCCCTGCACCAACTTGCCCTTGGTCTGGCCGCCGCCCCCCCGACCCCGCCGCATTTTGACCTGGCCGCTATCCTGCCCGACTGGTTGGATGATGGCGATACAGATGCCCTGAACGGCTGGATTGCCCAACAAAGACAACGGTTTGAGGATAGTTTGCGCAACGCCAGCCCGCATGACCATCACCATCGGCTGGCGGCGCTGCGCAGCGCGATGGCAACGGCGGGCGTTGATGTCTGGCTGATTCCGCGCACCGGCCCCTATCTGAACGAATACACCCCAATTGGCGATGAACGGCTGTGGTGGCTTAACGGCTTTTCGGGATCAACGGGCATGGCGGTGGTTTTGCGGGATCAGGCCGCCCTGTTCGTCGATAGCCGCTATACGCTGCAGGCGGCGCAGCAGGTGGACACCGCCAGCTATCAGATAATCAACAGTGGCCGCCTGACGCCGCGCGATTGGTTAAAGCCAATCCTGGCCAGCGGCGCGGTGATAGGCTTTGACCCTTGGCTGATCAGTGCGACCGCCGCCGATATTTGGGCAGGGTTTTGCGCTAAGCAGGGGTGGGTTTGGCGGCCAACCGCCCCCAACCTGATTGATGGCCTGTGGACGGATCAGCCGCCCGCGCCGCTATCCCCCACCATCCCCCTGCCCGTCACGTTCAGCGGCCAGCCTGCCAGCGAAAAATTGGCACAGCTGCGTCAAGACTTGCAGGCGGCGGGCTGTGATGCCGCCCTGTTCAGCACGCCCGACAGCGTTGCCTGGATCCTGAATGTGCGCGGCGCCGACGTGCCCTGCTGCCCGTTGCCGCTTTCCCGCCTGCTGCTGCTAACCGCGCCCAAGCCCGATCAGCCGATGGCCTATTGGCTGGTGGATGGCCGCAAGGTAACGGCAGAGGTGCGGAAAAGCCTGCCCAGCGGGGTTGCCATGGTCGACTCTGGCCAGCTGCCCCAACTGCTGGATCAGCTGCCGAAACAGGCATCCGTGCAGCTGGATGGCGGGGAAAGCCCCTATGCACTGGTACAGCAGGTCACCGCGGCGGGGCTAACCGTGCGGCAATCCAACAACCCCGCCGCCCTGCCCCGCGCTGTCAAAAACACTACGGAGCTGGACGGCATGCGGCTGGCGCATCGCAAGGATGGGGTGGCGCTGACCAAATTTTTCTGCTGGCTGGCGCAACAAACCGCCCACCGTCCCGTTGGCGAAATTGAGGCATCCGATTACCTGCTAAGCCTGCGGGCGATGGATCCAGCGTTTGTTAGCGAAAGCTTTGCCGCCATTTCGGGTGCGGGCGCCAATGGGGCTATCGTCCATTATTGCGCTGCGCCAACGACTGAGGCGATGATTGCCCCCAACATGCTGTATCTGCTGGATTCTGGCGGGCAATATCTTCATGGCACCACCGATGTCACCCGCACGGTTGCGATTGGTCAGCCCACCGCTGAGCAGCGACGCCACTTCACCCTGGTGCTGCGCGGCCATATCGCCCTGGCATCCTGTCAATTTCCTGTGGGAACCAGCGGTGCCCAGCTGGATGCGCTAGCGCGGCAACCGCTGTGGCAGGCGGGGTTGGATTTTGAGCATGGCACGGGGCATGGTGTTGGCCATTTTTTGAATGTGCATGAAGGCCCCCAGGGGATTTCCAAGCGGGCGTGGAGCGTGCCCCTAAAACCAGGCATGATCCTGTCCAATGAGCCTGGCTTTTACTTAGAGGGCGCCTATGGCATCCGCATCGAAAGCCTGGTCGCGGTGCAGGATGCCCCCACTGCCCCAGGCTTTTTGCAATTCGAAACCCTGACCCTGGCCGCCATTGACCGCAACCTGATTGATGCGAAACTGTTGGGGGAACAGGGGGTGGCCTGGCTAAACAGCTATCACGCCCGCGTCTATCAGGAAATCTCGCCGTTCCTAAGCCTCGCCGAGCAAAGCTGGCTGCAAACCGCCACCGCCGCGCTGTAAATCGCGGAAAAAGGGGGGCGCGCTAACCAGTGTAGCGCGTCAGCACCTCACGGAAATCGGCGGCCAAATCTTGACGGTTGAGGGCAAAGGCGACGTTGGCCTCCAAAAAGCCGATTTTGTTGCCGCAATCAAAGCGTTTGCCATCAAACAAAAAGGCGTGGAAGGGCTGTTTGCCCAGCAGGGTGGCCATGGCGTCGGTCAGCTGAATTTCGCCATCCGTCCCCTTAGTCTGCGCATCCAAGGCCTCAAAAATTTCGGGTTGCAGGATGTAGCGGCCAAT
The DNA here is from genome assembly GCA_018883285.1 of Alphaproteobacteria bacterium. Lineage (GTDB taxonomy): Bacteria > Pseudomonadota > Alphaproteobacteria > CAISOG01 > CAISOG01 > CAISOG01. Next base: position 1,009 of record VEQJ01000153.1, on the reverse strand, counting down.
AATGGCATAGCGTGACGGCGGGTTGCTGCGCGGTTTTTCCACCAGCCCCTTAACCTCAATCAACCGCCCGTCTTGCACCCCTGGGTCAATAATGCCATAGCGGCTGGTGTGCTCCAACGGCACCTCCATCACCGCCACGATGTTGCCGCCGACCTGGGAATACACCTGCATCATCTGCTTCAGGCAGGGGGTGTCGGCCATCACCAAATCATCGGCCAGCAGCACCGCTACCGCGTTTTGATTGCCGACCAATTCGCGTGCGCACCATACCGCATGCCCCAAACCCATCGGAATCTGTTGGCGGGTATAAGCAACCTGCCCCGGGGTGGGCAGCAGGGGGCGAATCATCTCCAACAGATCGGTTTTGTGCTTGGTTTCCAGGGTGTGCGACAACTCATAGCTGTAGTCAAAATGATCCTCAATCGTGGTTTTGCCGCGCCCGGTCACGAAAATTTGGTTGGCAATGCCAGCCGCCTGCGCCTCCTCCACCGCGTACTGAATCAAAGGCTTATCGACGACGGGCAACATTTCCTTTGGCATCGCCTTGGTCGCCGGCAAAAAGCGCGTGCCCAACCCGCCAACAGGGAAAATGGCCTTGGTTACAGGGGCATGGGGGGTAGATTGGGACATCAGACTTGGGCTTTCAGCAAGGATAGGATGGTTGGCTTGGTATCATAACCTATCCCTATCCTGCTAGCACAATATGGCCAAATTGTCACGAATCGGTTTTTGGGGCTGACACCTAACATGAGAAATGTTAGGATGTACATAAAGCATTGTAAGCTATCATTAAATAAGAAGTTAGAACTGCTAAAATTTTTTGTGGCGGGATCGACGGCGCGTACAGCGGTGGAAATGACCCAAATTCACCGAAATACGGCAGTTAGATTTTTTCACAGATTGCGAGAGAAGATTGCTATTAAACAGCAAGATCGCATCGAGCAATTCTGTGGTAAAATTGAATTGGATGAGAGCTATTTTGGTGGACAACGAAAGGGCAAACGGGGGC
>VEQJ01000152.1 GCA_018883285.1 Alphaproteobacteria bacterium | reverse complement strand
CCTTTAGCCTGCTGCTGCTGGCCAGCCTGCACAGCCCTGCCCTTGCCCAATATAAGGCTGAGGAGCGTAAGGATTTGCCCCGCATTCCCGATTTGATCACCAAGCTGGACAGCGATGGTCAGCCCTGCCCCGCCAGTTTTTTGCTCAAGGATCAGCCCGATCATATTTGCAACCACGATGGTGCCTTTGTGATGCGCCGCATGTTGCCCGCCGTGCCGGTCAGTGGCGGCCAATTTGGGGTAGAGGTGCAGATGTTGCGGGATCTGATGGTGGTGATGACCTATGCCGACCCAAAGGCCAACAGCGATCCCTCCCTGGGGGTGTATCGCGCCAATAAGGATGGCAGCTGGAGCCAGGTGGCGCGGGTGGTGCCAAAGGATCGCACCCATTTGGACTTTTTTGGTGGGGCGATGGCGGTAACCGACCAATTTATCGTGTCGGGCGCCGCCCATAGTCAGGGGGTGACCGCCGATAACAAACCCGAAGATATGCAGGGGCGGGTGTATGTTTTTAAGCGGCAACGCGGCGGCCTGGACATTCTGTCCACCCCTAAGTGGGAGGAGAGTCAGGTGTTAAGCCCCCCTGGACGGGTCAATCAAATTGGCTTTGGCGCCGCCCTTGCCCTTAGCGATCAGTGGTTGGCGGTCAGCTCAAGCCCGCGCGATCAAAAACAAAGCAGCAGCAGTGGCATAACCCTGTATAAGCTGGATAGCAGCAAACAACTGTGGACAGAGGATGGGGTGATTACCGCGCCAGCCGGGGTTGACGCCAACGCCTTTGGTCAACAGCTGGTTATCGCCGACAACAAATTGTTCGTTGCCGCTGGCGGGGGCTTTAGCGAAAAAGAGCCGCCAGGGGGCGTTTTTATTTACGATTTGTCTAAGCCCAATCGCCCGTTGCTAAGTCGGATTGATCCGCCCGAAGGCCGCGGCCAAAGTGGCTTTGCCCGCAGCATTGATGTGTATTCAGGCGCCAGAAGCACGATGGGCACGATGTTGGCCATTGGTGCCACCCGCGACAGCGTGCAGGGGCAGCCGACGGGGGCGGTCTATCTGTACAGCCAGGCCGCCGATGGATCCTGGGTGATTAAGGGGCGCCTTGCCCCCGAAAATGGCGAAGCGGATGAGGGGTTTGGCAGCAAAATTCGGCTGGATGGCAACCGCATCCTAATCAGTGCCCCCTTTAAGAACGGCATTGGCATGGCGCAAAATGATATTGGTGGAGTGTATCTGTTTGATTTTAATGATAGATCTGGCAAATGGAAGCAAGAGGCCAGCTTTGTTGCCAATGATGTGGCCAGGGATTTGCGCTTTGGCCGCGCCCTGGCCTTTGCCGGCGACCAAGTGATCGTGGGCGCACCCACCAACAGCGCCCAAGTCTATTATGGCGGCGCGCTGTATTTTATCCGCCCAACCAAGGAGGCCAGCCGTGCCCAGTAACGCCGACAAAATCGCGCTTATCACGGGGGGCGGCACGGGGATTGGCGCCGCCGTCGCCACCGAATTGGCGCGTCAAGGCTGGCAAGTGGTTATCAGCGGCCGCCGCCTGGAAAAATTGCAACAGCTGGTGACAGCGCATCCTGGCCTGGCCAATCGGCTCCACCCCATCGCCCTGGATGTCACCGATGAAGCCGCCAATCAGGCGGTGGTGGCGGAGGTGGTAAGGCGTTTCGGCCGTATCGACTATGCCATGCTGAACGCAGGCGACTATGCCGCCTTTGGCGCGCCCGATTGGGATGCCCATAAGTTTCGCTATACCGTCGAAGTCAATCTGATGGGGGTGGTGCATGGCCTTAGCGCCCTGTTGCCCCCGTTGCAGGCGCAAGGGGGCGGCCATATTGCCATCGTTTCCTCCGTCGCGGGCTATGTCGGCATGCCCAACGCCGCCGCCTATGGCGCCAGCAAGGCCGCGTTGATTAACCTGGCCGAATCGCTGAAGCCAGAGTTGGAGCAGATGGCGATTAAGATGCAGCTGATTTGCCCGGGCTTTATCGCCACCCCGATGACCGATCGCAACGATTTCCCGATGCCGTTTCGGATTCCCGCGGATAAGGCGGCGAAGCGCATTGTGGCCGCGATGGCCAGCAACCGTTTTGAAATCACCATGCCGCGCCGCTTTACGATGATCATGAAGCTGTTGCGGCTGTTGCCCTATCCGCTGTTGTTTCCGATAACCCGCAAGATGTTGCGCCGCCCCAAAACCCCTGTTTAATCCAAACCAACCCCAATCTTTTCGTCGGCCGCCTGTTCGCTTTTGGCCAGCTTGTTACTTGTGCTTAGGGCATGGTTCAGGCTAGCTTGACGATTTTAAGCCTTTCGAACGATGCGTTAAGCCATGATCAAATCTATTTGCGTTTACTGTGGATCCAAAGGGCCAAATAAGCCCAGCCATGGCCGGGTGGCTGAGGATACGGGCAAGCTTATTGGCCAGCTGGGTCTGAAAATGATCTATGGCGGCGGCAACACCGGTTTGATGGGCATGAGTGCCGATGCGGCAATGGCGGCGGGCGCCGAAGTTATCGGCATCATCCCGCAATTTTTGTATGATATTGAGGTTGGGCACCGCGGCATTACCGAGCTTAAGGTCTGCAATTCCATGCATGAACGCAAAACCATGTTTTTCCATCTGTCCGATGCGTTTTTCATTTTGCCGGGCGGCTATGGCACCCTGGATGAGCTGTTTGAGATTATCACCTGGAAATATCTAGGCCTGCATGACAAGCCGATTATCATGATCAACCCAGGCGGATTTTGGGATCCCGTCTTGGCCTTAATTGAGCATCTGTACCGCGAACAATATCTGTTGCGGATTATGCCCACGGTGGTCAGCACGGTTGCCCAAGCCTTTGAGGAGTTGGGGTTTGAGGTGCGCGGAATGCTATAGTCATTCCACTTTAAAAATCTACAGTGCTGCAAATGCTTTGACCTCTGCGATACGGTGCTCATGTACTTCCGTGTACACTCCCGCCGTCGCTACGCTATGGCGCGCCCAGCCGCTCCGTTTCTCGATTTCATAACATTTTCGCAGGCTGTATATTTCTAAATTGGAACAACTATAAACGCCACCAGTGTGTAACGGGCTGTAGCAGGCTTCCCCCTGCTTGCGCCAACCCCCGCAACCCACAGCTGGCTTTTCAAAACGCCATTTGCGGGATAAACAGAATGATGGCCTGGCTTTATCCCATCATCCTGTTGATTGTCATTGTGGCGTTGGCGGCCTATTTGATCTACGCGCTGATGCACCCTGAGAAATTCTGATCATGCTGTCTGAATTCCTGCCATTTGTTGCGGTGCTGGCCATCACGGTGGGCTTGGCCTGGCTGTTAAGCCTGTATCTGCAACGGGTGTTTGCGATTGTGCCCGCCGCCCTGGCCACCGCCCCCGCAGCGGGCAGCCAAACCATTACCCCCCCCGCATCCTCCAGCCTGTTGGCCAAGGCCTGTTATCTGCCCCGCCTGATCGAAACGGGGCTGTACCGCATCGCCGGTATTGACCCAGGGCGTGAGCATAGCTGGCTGACCTATCTGGTGGGAATCGTCCTGTTCAATCTGGTCGGCCTAATCTGGTTGGCCACCATGTTGCATTACCAGCATGTTTTGCCGATGAATCCCGCCCAACTGCCCGCTGTCCCCTGGCCGTTGGCCATCAACATCGCCGCATCCTTTGTCACCAACACCAATTGGCAGGCCTATGCGGGGGAGGTGGCGTTGTCGCATTTCAGCCAGACAGTTGGGTTGGCGGTGCAAAATTTTCTGGCACCGGCCAGCGCGCTGACCATCGCCCTTGCCCTGACCCGCAGTTTTGCCCGCAGCAATATGACCACCCTGGGCAATTGTTGGCGCGATATGATCCGCGCCATCCTGTAT
>VEQJ01000151.1 GCA_018883285.1 Alphaproteobacteria bacterium | reverse complement strand
GGGAACCAACCGCACCCGTGGGCGCCGCCGCACATACAGCGCGCCAATCCCCATGGGGCCATAGATTTTGTGGCTGGAGATGCTGAGCAGGTCGATGTTCATCGCGTTGACATCCAACGGGATCTTGCCCACCGCCTGGGCGGCATCGGTATGGAAAAACACCCCCCGTTCGCGGCAGATTTGGCTAATGTCGGCAATCGGCTGAATCACGCCAATTTCGTTGTTGGCCGCCATTACCGATACCAACACGGTTTGATCGGTAATCGCCGCGCGCAGCAGGTTCAGATCCAACAGGCCATTTTCCTGAACCGGCAGATAGGTGACGGTAAAGCCCTGTTGCTCTAGGTGCCGCATGGTGTCCAGCACGCATTTATGCTCGGTCACCACGGTAATCAGGTGGTTTTTTTTGTCCTTATAAAACTCGGCGACGCCCTTAATGGCCAGGTTGTTGGATTCGGTCGCGCCTGAGGTAAAAATCACCTCCTTAGCATCGGCGTTAAGCAGGTTGGCGATATGTTCGCGGGCGATTTCCACCGCCGCCTCCGACTCCCAGCCATAGGGGTGGTTGCGGGAATGCGGGTTGCCAAAGCGATCGTAAAACCAGGGCAACATCGCCTCAACCACCCGCGGATCGGTCGGGGTGGTGGCCTGATAGTCCAAATAAATCGGCCGTTTGGGCATGGCCTGACCCGTTGATGGATGGGATGGCAGGGGGGCGGGGTTGGTCATCGGTCGGTTTCTCCTAAAAAAACGGCGGCGGTTATTCTTGCTATGGGCATCATTGATATGGCTATGGGTAAAGGGATTGTCATCATATGGCCAGCGGTATTTGGCGGGTGTCGGTTTGGGCTGATGCACTGGCCGCTGCTTTATCCCCCATCTTGTCCCCCACCTTTGGCAACAGCTGTTCATAGGCTTGCAGCAGGGCATCGATATCGGCCGCAGTGGTTGCCCAGCCCCAGCTAAGGCGGATGGTCGATTGCAGCAGCGCTGGCGCGATGTTCATCGCTTGCAGCACGCGGCTGGCTCCCACTTTGCCTGAGGAGCAGGCCGAACCGCTGCTGACCGCCACACCCGCCATATCCAGCTTAATCAGCTGCTGATCCGCCGCCAGATTGGCTATCCCGACGCAGCAGGTATTGGGCAGGCGGGGTGCCTTGGCCGCGATAATCGTCACCGCCGCGCCAAAGGCTTGCAACCCACGCTCCAACCGTTGTTGCAGCACCAATTGCTGTTGCCGCTCAACCTCACCCTCGCTTAACAGACGATCCATCAGCGCCCCTAGGCCAGCAATCGCGGGGATGTTGTGGGTGCCCGCCCGCAACTGGCGCTCATGGCCGCCGCCGCAAAGATAGGGGGTCAGCGTCAGGCCAGGGCGCATCACCAGCGCGCCCACCCCGACAGGCCCGCCACATTTGTGAAAGCCCAGGCTCATCAGGTCAAGACCCAGTTCGGCAAAAGACAGGGGCAGCCGCCCAACCGCCTGTACCGCATCGCTGTGAACCAGCGCGCCATAGCGTTTGGCCAGCGCCACCACCTCAGCCAGCGGTTGAATGGTGCCGATTTCGTTGTTGGCAATCATCACCGACACCACGGTCGGCTGATCGCTGGCCGCCAACAGCGCTTCCAGGGCACCCAGATCCACCACGCCATTGCCATCAACGGGAATAATTTGCGGATCTATCGGTTGTTTCAGCACCGATAGATGCTCAACCGCTGAGGCTAAGACGCGGGTGCCGCGCGGCAACCCCTGCAAAGCCAGGTGGTTGGCCTCGGTCGCGCTGGCGGTGAAAACGATATCGGCGGGATTGGCATCAACCAGCTTGGCCAGCTTGGCGCGGGCATCCTCCAACAGCTTGCGGGCGGTACGGCCATAGTGATGAATCGATGAGGCGTTGCCGGGGGCACGCATGGCATCCAACATGGCTTGGCGCACTTCGGGGCGAACGGGGGCGGTGGCGTTGTAGTCGAGATAGGTCATGACAGTGCCTCTAATACAAGGGCGGGGGAGGATGAAGTGCTGGCGGATGATGATCCAGAGGCCGACTGCCGAATGGCGGCAACAATTGGTTGCACCTGCCGCCCAACCACATCGGCCAGGGTCATTGCGGATAGGAACCAGTCAATATGATTGGACAGCTCCGCCCACAAATCGTGGGTCAGGCACCGTTCCCCCCCCGGCAAACAGCCCTGGGTCGGCGATGGGCAACGCGTAGCCTTGGTATCCTCATCAACCGCATGCACGATATCGGCAATGGTGATGGCATCCGATGGTTTGGCCAGGCGATAGCCACCGCGCGGCCCACGCTGCCCCGTGACCAGCCCCGCCCGCACCAATTTGGCGAACAGCTGTTCCAGATAGGCGGTGGACAGCGATTGGCGATTGGCCAGGGTGGCCAGCAGAACGGGGGTAGGTGGGTCAGCACTTGTTGAAACAGCATCGGCGGCGGGTCGATCCTGCTTCGCCAGTTCGGCCATGGCCATCACGGCGTAGCGGCTTTTGGTGGTCAGTTTCATGGTGTAATCCCCCCGCTAAATATCTTGGCCAGCCGTCGTGGTGGGCGATACAGGGGCGGGCGATGCAGGGGCGGCAGGTTGGGTTTGTTCCAACTGCTGCAACCGTTGTTGCGCCAGGGTCAAGTCCGCCTGCAGCGCCGTCAGCTGTTTTTGCATGGCGGCCATCGCCTGGGGCAGGGCTTCGGCAACGCTGGGATCCAGATCGAGGGGGGCATCGGTTGTCGGTTTACCGTCTTGGCAGACCACACGGGCGGGAACGCCTACCGCCACCGCATTGGCCGGCACATCGGCCAGCACCACCGCGTTGGCGCCGATACGGCTGTGGGCACCAATGTGAATCGCGCCCAGCACTTTTGCGCCCGCGCCCACCACCACATGATCGCCCAGGGTGGGGTGACGCTTACCCCCGTCGCGGCTGGTTCCGCCCAGGGTGACGCCCTGGTACAGCAGCACGTCATCACCGATTTCGGCGGTTTCGCCAATCACCACCCCGCTGCCATGATCGATCAACAGGTTGCGGCCGATGGTGGCGGCGGGATGAATCTCAATACCCGTCACCATGCGGGTCAGATAGGTCAACAGCTTAGCGGGCAGCGGTAGCCCCCATCGCCACAGACGGTTGGCCAGCCGATACAGCAACAGGGCGTGCAGGCCAGGGTTGCACAACACCACCTGCAACCAACTGGTTGAGGCGGGATCACGCCGCCGAATAGAGGCTATCAACGATTCCTGCGCCACGGCGGCGGTTGGGTGGTCAGGCAAACTGGTCATGGCATGGGCACAAGGGGTTGCTGGTTGGCGGGTGGTGTTAGGGGGTGATTGGGGTGGTGGAGGGTTTTGGTAGTGGTGGTCGGGGTTGCATCCATGCCCCAGCCATAAGATTGTTGAGCAAAAAAGTCAACAAACTTTGGGGGTAGTAGGGGGGCAGGTATATGGTTTGCTGTACACCAATTTATCGATTAAAAATTACGAACTTCTTTGAATGTTTCTGGAAGCCACTTAAGAAAAATACCCCATCCTGTTGCCCAAGATCCAATGCTTTCCCATCTATTATCTTGAGGCTTCTGTAACACAGCATTTATGCACCATCTGCCTCTGTAATGTTCCAAAACTCTATAGTTTCCTGATAAAAATCCTATCACCGCTTCAATATAATGTTCAACTATCTGGCTATCAGTGCAAGGAAACCATGCTAACCAAAAGTGACCGACAGAAAAATGTAATTCATCATTGTTTTGAAGGCACAGCCAGACTTTGAACTTTAAGCCTGGTTGCTTAGGAATGGTCAGGCTTATTTCAACTGGGTCATTCTTGTTTTCTGTTATAATTAGGTGCGGAAATTTTTCTGCTATTTTGGAAAAGGTGTCTCGCGCTATTTTTATGG
>VEQJ01000150.1 GCA_018883285.1 Alphaproteobacteria bacterium | reverse complement strand
TGTTGGGGCGGCAAGAAAACCCCTGCCAAGCATCGGTTTCGATCGTGCTGTCGGATTATGATCAGGATGGGAGGGCGGAGGGGGAAGAAATGCTTTGGCGGCCGCGGCAATACCCCTATATCCCCAACGCCTATGTTAAATACTATGACCCGGTGCATCCCCACCGTTCACGCCTGATTCTTCGCCAAAACTATGATAAATCTGTCTGTTAAGCGATAATGTCGGGCAGGATTAGGGATCGCACCTGTTCAATCTGGTCTTTTAAGGCCAATTTGCGTTTTTTCAGCCGCTGAATGCTCAATTGATCCACGCCTGGATCTTCGGAAAGGCGATCAATCATCATATCCAGATCTTGGTGCTCCGCCAAAAGCTCATTTAACTGCTGTTTTAAACTTAGCCCCATTGGTACCATCCAACAAAAATCAACTGTGACAAAAAAACCGTGGTTGCCGCGTTGTCAAAGGGTTTGACGGGTTACGACAATTTTACAAGGCGAATAGAATAACCGATTTATCCAAATATGACCAGCATCATTTTTGGGCTGTTCCTTTAGACAGAATTTTGCGCTATGAAAACATCATGCAATACACCGTCGCCGCCTTTTACCGATTTACCACCATTGCCGATCCCGCCGGCCTGTGTGCGCGGCTGCGGCCATCTTTTGCGGCATTAAATCTGTGCGGCAGTCTGTTGGTGGCGCCTGAGGGGGTCAATGGAACCCTGGCCGGCACGCCCGCCGCGATTGAGCAAATGTTGCAACAGTTACAGCATCAGGTTGGGTTGCAGCTGGCCGAAGTGAAATTTTCCACTGCACTTGAGAAACCCTTTAATCGCCTGAAAGTTCGTTTGAAAAAAGAGATTATTACCTTTCGTCAACCCGCCGCCGATCCCAATCAACAGGTTGGCACCTATGTGGCGCCAAGGGATTGGAACCAGCTGTTGGCCGATCCCGATGTGGTGGTGTTGGATACGCGCAACGACTATGAAACAGCTATTGGCAGTTTTGAGGGCGCGGTGGTGCCGCCCATTCAGCAATTTACGGATCTGGCCGATTTTATTCGCAACCAGCTGGCTGAATCTAAGCAAAAAAAGATTGCGATGTTTTGCACCGGCGGCATTCGTTGCGAAAAGGCATCGGCCTTTATGAAGGCCGAGGGATTTGCCGAGGTCTATCATCTGCAGGGTGGCATCCTGAAGTATTTGGAGGAGGTGGCGCCCGAAGCCAGCAAGTGGCGGGGGGATTGCTATGTCTTTGACCGTCGGGTTGCGGTTGGCCACGGCCTGACCACCAGCCCCTTTAGCCAATGTTTCTGCTGCGGCGATCCGTTGTCGGAGCAGGATCGCTTGCGCGCCGAGTTTGAGGAGGGGGTTTCCTGCCACCGCTGTATTGACCAGACCAGTGAGGATGACAAAGCCCGCTTTCGCGCCCGCCATCAGCGCCTAACCCAACAGCAACAGGGGTGTGCATGCCCCACCCAAGGCCTGGAATCCAGAACCATGGCATCCGCAACCATCAATGCCGCCTAAAGCAATGCCCGAATCACCGCCTGAAAACTTGATTCCCATCGCGCAGGTGGCACGCCCGCATGGCATAAGGGGGGCGCTGAAGATCAAAAGCCATACCAACCCGCCAGAGCAATTGTTGGACTATCAGCCCCTGTTGACCGCTGAGGGGGTGGTGGTGCGCCTTAAGCTGCAAGCGATGCAGGGGGATATGCTGTTGGTAAGCTGTGATGGCGTGGCCGATCGCACGGCGGCGGAGGCCTGGTCAGGACGTTGGCTGTATGTCGATCGTGGCCAGCTGCCCAAATTGGATGAGGATGAGGAGTTTTATTGGGCGGATTTAATCGGCCTGCGGGTGGTGGATTCGTCTGAACAGCCGCTGGGGGTGGTGCAAGCGGTTGAAAATTATGGGGCGGGCGATTTGTTGGTCATCCGCTGGCTGAACCCCAATGATCCGCGATTGGCGACGGTGGCCAAGATGGCCATCCCCTTCAGCAAGGCCTGGGTGCCCGTGGTCAATCTGAAGGACGGCTGGCTGATGCTGCAATTGCCCGAATCCGCGCCAAAATCCGCAACAGAATCTGCTGCTGAGTAGCGGGTTTTGCTGGCCAAAGGGGGGCGGCGGTGCTAAAGCATGGCAAGTTTGCTTTTTGTTGTTAACGCCCCATGCGCCTTCCCCTAACCATTGGTACCCGCGGTAGCCCCCTGGCGTTGGCACAGGCGGCGGAGGTTTGGCAATATCTGGCACGGTTTGATTATCGCTTGGCCGCCCCCAATGCGGTGAAGATTGAGGTGATTCAAACCAGCGGCGATCGCTTTCTGGAACGATCGCTCAGCGATATTGGCGGCAAGGGGCTGTTTACCAAAGAGATTGAGGAGGCGTTGCTGTGTGGCGCCATCGATATCGCCGTTCATTCGATGAAGGATCTGCCGACCATTTTGCCCGATGGGCTGGTGATTGGGGCGGTACTGCCGCGTGAGGATCCCCGTGATGCGATGATGTCGCCGATCGCCAACACCATCACCGCTCTGCCGCATGGAGCCAAGGTGGGCAGCGCCAGTTTGCGGCGGCGTGCCCAGCTGTTGCATCTGCGCCCCGATTTGCGGGTAGAGCTGTTGCGCGGCAATGTGCAAACCCGCCTGCGCAAGTTGGATGAGGGGGAGTTTGCCGCTACCCTGTTGGCGGTGGCGGGGCTTAAGCGCCTATCGCTGATGGATAAATCGTCGGCGATTCTGTCAACCGATGTCATGCTGCCGGCGGTGGCGCAGGGGGCGATTGGGGTCGAATGCCTGGCCAGTAACGATGCGGTGATGACGCTGTTGGACGCGGCCAACCATACGCCGACCGCCATTTGTGTGCAGGCGGAGCGGGCGATGTTGCGGGTGTTGGATGGTTCCTGCCGCACGCCGATTGCCGCCCTGGCAGTTATCGACGATGCCACGGGGCTGTTGCGCCTGGATGGTTTGGTGGCCACCCCCGATGGCAAAAGGATTGAACGTCTGCAGCTGGACAGCACCGCTGATCAGGCGCGCCAATTGGGTAAAGATCTGGGCAAGGCCTTGCGCAACCGCATCGGCGAATGTTTTTTCTTCGCCCCCACCCATCTGCCTGATTAACTTCTCAGCGGATATGCTGCCCGTCAGCCCGCTATAGTCATTCCACTTTAAAAATATACAGTGCTGCAAATGCTTTGACCTCTGCGATACGGTGCCTAGGTTCTAAAATGAAGTGCAACACCTTAGAGTGCGGTTTGGAAAAACGAGCACAGAAAGGCGTTGCAGATGAGACAGTATCAACAATTAAGCTTGGACGAAAGAGAGAAGATGGCTCGGCTAAGGCAATCGGAGTCCTCTATAGCGGAGATTGCCTTAGCATTAGGGCGAACAAGAAGCACGGTTTATCGTGAATTAAAACGTAATCAGACCGTAAAAGGCGATTATTGGCCAGAAAGATCGCAGCAAAAAAGCGCGGGCCAGCCCTTCGGCGCCTGAGAAAAAAAGAGACACCTTCGGCGCGATTGCGGGGGCGACGATTGGATCGCGATTTTGCACTTAAAGAGTGGGTGTTAGACAGAATTATTTATGATTTATGGTAACCAGAGCAGATTTCTGGCTTTCTAAAGCACCGTCAATCTGACATTAAAAGCATAAGCGTGGAGAGCATCTATAGCTAGATTTACTATAAAAAACAACGAGATGAAAAGATTTGGCAGCATCTTTATCGTCGAAAGGCCAAACGATCGCGGCGATACCGCTACAGCGGGGGCGCCAGGATTTCGGATCGGGTTTCCATCCATGACCGCCCTCAAAATGCTGATAGCAAACAACAATTTGGAAATTGGGAGGGCGATTTGATGGCTTTTTGCCGCAACAGCCAACATGCTCTGGTGGGTCGTGCCCATGTTGTAAAAAAGCAAAACGATGGTCACGCTTAGCATACAC
>VEQJ01000002.1 GCA_018883285.1 Alphaproteobacteria bacterium | reverse complement strand
CCGCTACCAGCATCATGGTAATCAGCGCAATAGTGGCCATCGGGCGCGCAAGACAGCCCATGCCTTGGCCAGCCATCGCCCGAATCACAACCCCTATAGGCTTTGCAACAAACTTTTTCATCACACTACCTCACGCCAATTGCCTTGTTCGGATGACGCCAAACCATCACCCTGCCCCACTTTTGTCCCGCTGGCCATCATATCCTGCAACAATGTTTGAATAAATGGTCGTTCGTAAAGGGCGGGATGGGGCAGAATCGGCCAGCCCCCTGGCGCACTAACCTGGCCATTCCATACCAACAAATCCAAATCCAGGGTGCGCGGCGCATGGAACCAGGGGCGGGTGCGGCCAAAATCCCGCTCTATCTCATGCAACAGGGTCATCAGGTCGGCGGCCGACAATGCCGTCATCACCTCAACCACCGCGTTGTGATAATCGGGAAAAGCATTGGCGGGGTCAGGATTAGGGTTAGGATTATCAAGCTTTGGGTCGGGCACATGGGCGGTCACCAACAAACGGCTGTGCCGCACCACCGTCAGGCCATAGCTGGGCATCAGCCTTAAACAGGTGGCAACAATGGTGGCGGGATTACCCCAATGCGCATCGCCCAGGTTGGATCCCATCGCAATGATGATACCGCTGGGCTGCACCAGCGTGGGCGAAAGAGTAGGCGTGGGGTTCCAGATTACCCCACTCGCCTCGCAGGAGGGGCAGGGGGAGGGGTTGAAGATAGAATTGGTCATAACGCTAGGCACAAAGGGCGATCATTTTCATGATGCTATGTTGGGCGATTATCGCCCCCGCGCCAAGAGTTTTGATGGGGCTGGGTGTGGAGGTATAGCGGGAAATTTAAGACAAGATGAAGAGCGAAAATGTTGAATTATTGCAGTTATCAACGCCATTCTTCCCTAATCTTACAGTTTCTTGTACCCTTCCGCTTGTAGTGTTTTTCTGTAATTTTTTTCGTTTCAGTCACGCTAAAATGTTGCAAGTTAATTTAGATTGAGTGTGGTCTCTGAACCGAACCTTCTTTAACATAAGGGTTTAATAATGGCTAGAAAATCTAGAAGCAATGCCATTTTAGATAAAGCGGTGCAAGCAGCATTATCGGCGATTGAACTTTACAACAAGCCTTCCTTCCTCTATCGAGAGGAAAGTTTTAGCATTCTGATGACCAATGCATGGGAATTGCTGTTAAAGGCCAAACTAATAAGTCAAAATAAAAATAATCTTAATATTATTTATGCAACTGAAAAAAATAAATTATAAAAAAAATAGGTCAGGGAACAAAATGACTATTGGTATAGAAGCCGCTATTGAGCGTTTATCTTTACAGAAAGACCTACGCTCACAACTAGAAACTCTTATAGAAATCCGTGATAATGCTATTCATTTTTATAACGAAAGTAAAATTCTTGACAAAAAAATTCTAGAAGTTGGAACAGCAACCCTAAAAAGCTTCATAGAAATACTTGGTGAATGGTTTGACTATCCTATTGGAAAACACAAATTATTCCTTATTCCATTAGCATTTGATATTCCTGAGTCTTTTGATGCAACGGCACTAACTAAAGAAAGCAAAGGACATCAGAAACTTTTGAAATACATTATAAATCAGGAGAATAACAACGAAGAAGATGCAAAACACCGTATTTCCCTACAAGTTGATGTTCGATTTACGCGCAATAAAACTGGTCTAGCCGTTCATTCTACTAACGATTCAGAAAATGCAATTCCGATAGTTTATGATGAAGGCTTTAGAAATAAATACCCATGGACTTACAGGGAACATCTTATACCCCAACTTAAAAAAAGATACCCACGATTCACTGCAAATAAAAATTTTATTAAGTTAAAAAACTCTCTAGAAAAACATGAAAAATTTTCTAAAGAACGTTATCTAGATGAAAACAAAAAAGCTCAAAAAAACGTTTTTACAGCCCCAATATAATGGAAGAATTTGATAAACACTACGATAGAGAACGTCTAGCATCATAAAAATCACGACCGTCGTTTCATACTGCACATAACAGCGCAATAGCCCCGCCCTATCCCCTTCTTTATCCCCTGCCCTAACCCTAAACCAACCTGATAGCCACCATCAGCATGGTAAAAACCACCACGGTGGTCAGGCGGCGGCGCAGGCTGAAATACCAAAAGGGCAGAATGTCCCAGGCTAGGGCTTGGCGATCCACCAGCAGGACGATGCCATAACTTAAGGCCATGATGGTCAGGTTCAGGTGAATCGGCAACAAATGGGTCAGCCAGCCAATCAGGGCGGGCAAGACACTGAAGCCAAACAGCTGGTACAACTGTTTCTGGCGATCATCGTTGATATAGACGCTGCGGCCGATGGCGATGCCCCAATAGATCGCACTTTGAAAACACAGCACGATTGCCGCATAGCGTTCATACAGGCTGATTAACAGCCCCTGGATATCCAGCTGGCTTAGGGGGACAACCCACATCGCCACCGCAAAAAACAAAAAGGGGATAACCCCCGCCCATCCCAACAGGCTGGCGGTAACATAAACGCGTGAATTGCCCGCGCGCACCATCAGATACCGATTGCCCCACGACAGCGGCGGAATTTTCAGCAGCCACGCCAATATCGTTGTCACCTTTATCATCGGACATTCCCAGCCGCCACGGGCTTTTTTTTGGATGTGTACTGTTGGGCGTACTGTTGGCAATGTAATCCCGAAGGCTTAACAGATACTTAACATTGCGATTTTGCGCCGGCATCGTTACCATGGCGGCAGCATCAAATTGAAGGGCGTTTTTTTAATGATTGCTCAGCTTTACGGCACCATTCACCCCCTGCCCAGCTGGGACGATGGCGATGATTTGCTGCTGCGCACCAATGGCGGGGTGGCCTATCGCTTTGCCTGCTCCGCGAACAGCCGTCAACGGCTGTTGGCCGCCAATGATGGGGATGTGGTGGTGCTGACCGAATTGATGGTGCGCGAAGACCGCTGGCTGCTGTATGGCTTCAGCGACGGGGCGGAGCAGGCGGCCTTTCGCCTGCTGACCAATGTGCAGGGGGTTGGGGGTAAGGTGGCGTTGGCCTTGCTATCCGCCCTGCCGCCCGCCCAGCTGCAACAGGCGATTTTGGGCAAGAATGTTAAGGCGTTGCAAAAGGCGGATGGGGTGGGTGCCCGCCTGGCCGAACGGCTGATTACCGAGCTTAAGGATCGGCTGGCCAAACATCCGCTGACCGATGCATCCGACACGATGGCCACCGACGGCCTGGATAACGGTTCCGCCATGTCGTTTACGGATTTCGATAGCCCCCTGTTGCAGGATGCCTGCCAGGCGCTGTGCCAATTGGGTTACAGCAAGACTGAGGCGGTACGGGCGCTGTCGCAGGTGGGGGAACGCCCATCGCCGCCCACCACCCTGGCTGGCCTTCTGACGGCCGCGCTGCAACAATTGGCGGCTGGCCATGCGGCGAATAGCCACAGCGCGGGTGGGGTATCGTCATGAGCCGTAACGCCGCCAACCCCGCACGCTCCCCCGCGCCCGCCCTGTCGGCGGTGCGCCAACCCGAGGCAGCCGATACCGACGGCCTAAGCCTGCGGCCACAGGGGCTGGCCGACTTTGTTGGCCAACGCAAGCTAAAGGGCAATTTGCAGGTGTTTATTGAGGCGGCGCGGGCGCGCGGCGATGCGTTGGATCACCTGCTATTCCATGGCCCCCCCGGCCTGGGAAAAACCACCCTGTCGGCGATTGTTGCGCGTGAATTGGGGGTTGGCTTGCGCACCACCAGCGGCCCCATCATCAGCCGTGCGGGCGATTTGGCCGCCATTCTGACCGCGCTGCAACCGCGCGATGTGCTGTTTATTGACGAAATTCACCGCCTGCCCGCCGCGGTGGAGGAGGTGTTGTACCCCGCGATGGAGGATCGCAAGCTGGACATTTTGATTGGGGAGGGGCCCACCGCCCGCACCGTCCGCCTGGATCTGCCGCCCTTTACCCTGATTGGCGCCACCACCCGCAGCGGTCTGCTGACCACGCCGTTGCGCGATCGCTTCAGCATTCCGCTGCGGCTGGAATTTTATGAGCAGGAGGAGTTGCAGATTATCGTTGGCCGCGCCGCCCGCCTGCTGAATCTGGAATTATCCCTGGATGGGGCGGCGGAGATTGCTAAGCGCAGCCGTGGCACCCCCCGTATTGCCGAACGGCTAGTCAAACGGGTGCGCGACTTTGCTGAGGTGGCGCGGGTTACCCTGGTGGACGCCGCGATGGCCGACCAAGTCCTAACCGCGTTGGAGGTGGATCGTTATGGGCTAGACAGCCTGGATCGCCGCTATCTGCACGGCATTGCCCATCACTATCGCGGCGGCCCCGTTGGCATTGACACCATGGCCGCCCTGTTGGCGGAGCAGCGCGATACGTTAGAGGATGTGGTGGAACCCTATCTGTTGCAACTGGGGCTGTTGCAACGCACCGCCCGCGGCCGCCAGCTGACCAACCAAGCCTTTGAGGTGCTTGGCCTGCCGCCCCCCAGCCACCTGGCCACCATCCCCCCCACCAACGAAACCCTGTTTGATTAGCGGGGGGTGAGATTAGAATCTGGAAAGCATTAACCAATCATAGACAAACGAGAGATAGAGGAGTAGGATAGCCTTAGGATTTAACCAAGGGAGGCTGGGATGGTGGTATGTTATCGATGTGGCGGCGAACGAAGTGTAAAGAATGGGCTGATGCAGGGGCAGCAGCGCTATAAGTGCAAGGAATGCGGCTATAATTTCATTGACAAGCCGCGTCGTGGGCGAAGTCAAGCCGTCTTGGCGCTGGCGGTGTGGCTTTATCTTAGCGGGCTTTCTCAGCGCAGGATTGCGCGGCTTTTTGGGGTTTCAACGCCTGCTGTTTTGAAATGGATCAAGGGTTTTGCTCTCAAAAATGCCCCTAAACCATCGTCGACGGGCGAAGGCATCGCCGTAGTCGAGCTTGATGAAATGTGGCATTTTCTAAAAAAAAATCCTGCAAAATCTGGATCTGGAAGGCTTTTGATCCTCATACAGGACGACGGCTTGACTGGGAATTTGGGGATCGTGATCGGGCAACATTCGACCGCCTGCTGAACCATCTTAAGCATTGGAAAATAAGGATTTATTGCGCCGACGGCTATCACCTCTACGACAGCGCTTTGCCAGCCAAGCAACACTATATCAGCAAAGATCAAACCTAAAAATTAGAGCAAAATAATGGGCGTCAACGCCACTGGTTCGCCCGTTTCCGCCGCAAATCTATTGTTGTTAGCCGCTCCCTCACCATGCTCGAACTTACCATGCGCCTCTTCGCCACTTTCCACGTCAACCACTTCGATAAGAAATAGTTATCTATGATTGGTTAATACTCTTGGTTGGTTTGCTGGCCAATAGCCAAAATCCCAACAAAAAAGGGTGGTGAACCGACAGATCCACCACCCTTTTCGGATTAAGCGTTGCGAAAAAGCTTAGGCGCTTTTCTTCAGGCTGCTTTTTTCGCTGGCACCAGCAGATTCGGCGGCAGCTTCCTGAGCGACCAGGGCGCGAGCCAGCTGGGTCAAGGCATCCTGATGCTTTGGATTGCTGATTTGTGAGAAATTGCGAGCCAGTTCCAGGCACATACGTTGACGTTCGTTAACGGTGGCACCACCCTTATTGTCTAGCCCTTCGTAGAAGAAGGACACGGGCACACCCAAAACTTGGCCGATTTCGAACAGGCGACCAGCCGACACGCGGTTGAAGCCTTTTTCGTATTTGTGTGCCTGCTGATAGGTTACATCAATCATATCAGCCAGTTGCTGCTGGGTCAGACCCATCATGATGCGGCGTTCACGAATCCGTGAACCTACATATTTATCAATGTCTTGCACATGTTGTGGTGAGCGACGATTTGCCATAAAAACTTCTCCTTTTAAAAGTTACAGCGGGTTCTAACAATTCAATTATCAAGCAAGAAGTGTGCCACAATCAACCCAATGACGCAACGCTTTTCTTGTCTGTGCATTATTAGCGTTTATCGGGCAAAGTTGCAACAAAAATCTTTTTATATACGTCGATTGGTGTGCTGGCTGTCGGCAACCGCCCGTTAAGCCATCTTTGTTTTGTCAAAAAAAGGCGCTAAGCTATTTTTCATGACAGCATATCTTCCCCAACAGGCAGCCTTTGTGGCCGCCGGTCGCTTGTTAGAACGGTACGATGACCAGTTTCGCCCCTTTTTGGAGGCGCAGTTGGATACGGTGGTGGATGGCGCCTATAACGTGGCGGCCGAGGAAATCAGCGGTATCACCGACAATTTGGCCTCTGAGCACAGCGCAAGCCGCAGCCTAATTACCGATTCTGAACAATATGAACAGCTGGGGCAACAGTTGTTGGCCACCATTTTCGAAGCGGTGGAGGCACGGCAATTGGCGAAACAGCTGGTCGAACTGGTGCAGCCAACCGCTAAGCAATATCATCGGCTGTTCGTGCTGTCGATTATCGAAAAATTACGTCGCCCCGCCCTGACTATTCCTCAGGCTGTCGCCCTGGCACGCTACACCGACGATAAGTTAGAGGATGGGGAGGGGGCTTTTGCCGATGCATCACCGCTGGTGCGCTTAATTTATCAGCTGTATTTGTTTTTGGGGGTGCGCATCAACGATCCGCAATTCAGTTTGGATTTGGCCTTTTCCTTGGCCAATCACCCCGCCGCCCTTACTGCCCAAGAACGTGGCTATGAAAGCGTAGGGCGGGTTATGTAGCCCTGGCAATCGCCTTTTGAGGGCGCGCGGAGTGGGGCGGACGCGGCAGTGTGCTTTATGGAGTTGCCCCCTTAAACATACATGACCGCCAACACCTCAAAATTTTTCTTGCCGCCTGGCGATACAAACGTCACCTCATCCCCCGTGCTTTTGCCAATCAGAGCGCGTGCCAGCGGTGCGGTGTAGGAAATTTTGCCCATCGCGATGTTGGCCTCATCCTCCCCCACGATTTGGTACACCACCTCCTCCTCACTGGTTTCATCATACAATTTGACGGTTGCCCCAAAGATGACCCGATCGCCGCTGTGCTGGGTGATGTCGATAACTTCGGCCAGGCTAAGCTTGGCCTCCAGCTCCTCAATGCGCCCCTCAATCATGCTTTGGCGTTCTTTGGCGGCGTGGTATTCGGCATTTTCCTTAAGGTCGCCATGCGCGCGCGCCTCAGCAATCGCCTCAATCACCGATCGCCGCTCAACATCCTTCAGGTGATGCAGCTCTTGTACCAGGGCGGCGTGCCCCCCAGGGGTCATGGCGATGCGTTCCATCATACAGCCTTTATCGTCAAAATTGCTTAAGTGGTCATTCTAGAATCTGGCTGATGGTTGGTCAAATAGAAGTCGCAGGGTGGGGGATAGAGATGGCTGAGGCCGTTAAGCCGCAATAGGGGGCGGGATTGGTTTCTTAATCAGGCTGGACTATTATCAACCTGTACAGCCTGATGCCCGCCATTTGAAAAGATGCCCCCATGCTAAACCTCAAAGCCTTTACCCCCGTTCGTTTTGACAATTTTGTTGTGCGCCTGGCCAGCAAATTTGAGGATTTTGAGAATATCCATAACGCCGAACGTGCCGAATTGGGTGATGCGGCGGAGCCCCCATCCGAAATCAAAAGGGTTTGGGACGATTATCCCTATGGCATGTATGTGCTGGAGGAGGAGGGGGCAGCGGGTGCCACCTATGTTGGCACCTTCCTGGTCATTCCCGTTGACGAAAAGGTGGCCAAAGATTTTCGCCAGGGGCGGGTGGGGTATAAGAATTTGGATAAAGCCAACCTAAAGCTGGCCACGGTGGCGCAGGCGGGTTGGTCGGTGTGGCGCATCTGGCTGCTGCAAATCGTGCCATCCTATCGCAAGCAGGCCTATCGCCACCTAATCCCGTGGCTGTTGGCACATGCTTTTGACAGTTGGGCGGAGAGCGGCGCGGTGCGCTATCCCGTTGAGATTTTTACCACGGGTTACACGGCCGAGGGGGAGGCGATGTTGCGCCGATTCGGCTTTAGCCTGGAAACCGCGGGCGAAAAAATGGCGGGCGGCAAACCCTGCTACAGCAGGATTTGTCAAGATAAAAACGCGCTTTTTGTGCCGCTGTTCGATCGCGGCCTGGATCACCTGTTGCCGGTTGCGGTGGGGCAACAGCCATCCCTGTCAGCCACAACAGAATAGCCAAAATAGAACAGCCTGGGCGGATACATCCGTACATGTCGCAATCGATCCTATGCTGAAAACAAAAAATTCGCTTTTTAAGCGCTAACTTTTGCCCGCGTATCCCTCTATTAAGGGGGTATAAGGGAACATTAACCGTAATCGGGGATGCTGGTATGGCGTCGGGATGACGCAATTCTGCCGCAAAGCCGATGATACTATGTTTGTTGCATACATTCGCATTGGAAGATGACCGCCATGACCGTACTTGCCTTCGCCGCCAATCCTGACGTGTTGCCGACCTTTTTGTCGGGCGCCAACATTCCCTATTTGATGGAGATTTATGCGCGCTATTTGCAGGATCCCAGCGCGGTGGATGCCAGTTGGGCACAGTATTTTGCCGCGATGGGCGATCACGGGCATGCCGCCCTGCATGATATGTTGGGAGCCAGCTGGTCTCCACGCGATTTAAGCACGGTGGTCGGGGCGGCCAGCTCCGCCGACACCACCACCAAATCGGCGGCATCGAAAGCGGCTGCCGCCAGCCCGCTAAGGGCGGTTGCGGAGCCGTCGGTCGCGGCAATGGCAGCCCCCAGCGGTCAGGTGGAATCGGCGGCGGCTGAGGCATTGTTGAATCTGCGGGCGGCCAATTTGGTTGAGGCCTATCGCCGCTATGGCCATCAGCTGGCCACCCTGGATCCATTGGGGCTGGCCAAAAGCCAGCTGACCACCCCGTTGCAACCGGCTACCCACGGGCTGGAAAGCGTTGATTTCACCAAGACTGTTACGCTGCAATCCCCCCTGCTGGGGCGCAACCGCATGACCGTGACTGAGCTGTTGCAAAGCCTGCAAGCGGTTTACTGCCAATCGGTTGGCGTAGAGGTGATGCATATCAGCGATCCGCAACGGCGCGATTGGTTGGTGCAACGGCTTGAGGGCGGGGCGTTGATGCAACCGCTGTCGGCTGCTGAGCAAAAAACCCTGTTGCAGCAATTGACCCAGGCCGAGGGGTTGGAGCAGTTTTGGCAGAAAAAATTCGCCAGCGTTATCCGATTCGGCCTGGATGGTGGCGAATCGCTGATCCCTGGCCTGCACGCTGCCTTTCGCCGCTTTAGCCAACAGGGGGTGGATGAGGTGGTGGTGGGCATGGCGCACCGCGGCCGCCTGAACATCATGGCCAATGTGATGGGCAAGCCCTATCGCGCCCTGTTTGCCGAATTCCAGGGGCATATGCCGATTCCCGATGATTTTTATGGCAGCGGTGATGTTAAATACCATTTGGGTGTGTCCAACGACCGCGACTATGACGGCCGAACCATCCGCGTTTCGATGACCCCCAACCCCAGCCATCTGGAGGCTGTTAACGCCGTGGTGCAGGGCAAGGTGCGGGCGAAGCAGGATTTGCGTGGCGATACTGGCCGTAAACAGGTGGTTGGCGTGCTGTTGCACGGTGATGCCGCCTTTGCGGGGCAGGGCAGCGTTTTTGAGGCGTTAAATCTGTGCCGCCTGCCTGGCTATTGCAGCGGCGGAATGTTGCATATCATCACCAACAACCAGGTTGGCTTTACTACCAGCCCGCAATTTGGTCGATCCTTTGCCTATGCCAGTGGGGCGGCCATGCCCTTTGAAATTCCCGTGCTGCATGTTCAGGGTGACGATGTTGAGGGGGTGACCAAGCTGTTAGCCCTGGCGGCGGAGTATCAGCAAACCTTTGGCGAAGACATACTGATTGACCTGATTTGCTATCGTCGCGCTGGCCATAATGAGGTCGATGAGCCCAGCTTTACCCAGCCGCGTATGTACAGCCAGATTGCCCATCAGACCAGCACCCGCAACCAATATGCCGCCAAATTGGTGGCCGCCGCTGTGGTCACGCAGGAGCAGGATCAAGAGGCGGTTAAGGCCTTTCAGAAATTGTTGGATGCTGAGCTGGCCGCCGCCGACAGCTATCGCGTTACCAGCCTGGATTGGTTGCGCGATAATTGGCAAGGCGTTAACCCAGCGCCCCGCTATGAACAGGATGCGGCGGCGTGGAATCCCATCACGGGGGTCGCCCTGGATCGGCTGCAGTCTTTAGGAAAAAGCCTAACCCAGCTGCCTGCGGGCTTTAACCCCCATCCAAAGGTTGAACGCTTTTTGGCGGAGCGTCAGGCCAGCATTGTTGAGGGTAAAGAAGTGAATTGGGCAACCGCCGAAGCCCTCGCCTTTGCTAGCCTTGCAACGGAGGGGGCATCGGTGCGCCTAAGCGGGCAGGATTGTGGCCGCGGTACCTTTTCGCAACGCCATGCCGTGCTGACCGACCAGGTGACGGAGCAAAAATACACCAGCGCCGGCCATGTTGCGCCAGAGCAAGGAATGGTTGAGGTGTTGGATAGCCCCCTATCCGAATTTGCGGTGATGGGGTTTGAATATGGCATCAGCCAGGGCACCCCAAACTGTTTGGTGATGTGGGAGGGGCAGTTTGGCGATTTCGTCAACGGCGCCCAGATTATCATTGACCAGTTTATCAGCTCCGCCGAAACCAAATGGCAACGGCTGTCTGGCCTGGTGCTGCTGTTGCCCCATGCGCTTGAGGGGCGCGGGCCCGAACATTCCTCCGCGCGGGTTGAACGATTCTTGCAACAATGCGCTGAGGACAACATGCAGGTGGCCAACTGTTCGACGCCCGCCAACTATTTCCATATTTTGCGCCGACAGCTTAAGCGGGATTTTCGCAAGCCCCTAATCCTGCTGACCCCCAAGTCGCTGTTGCGGCATAAGCTGTGCGTATCCAGCCTGGCCGATATGGCTGAGGGTACCCGTTTTCAGGAGGTGATTGCCGAGGCGGACACCACCATCAAATCCACCGCCGTCAAACGGGTCGTGTTGTGCAGCGGTAAGGTCTATTATGATTTGTTGCAGCAACGGATGGCCACAGCCAACAAACAGGTCGCCCTGCTTCGGTTGGAGCAATTCTATCCCTTCCCCGAAGCCGCCCTGGTTGACCAGCTGAAACGCTATCCACAGGCCGAATTGGTCTGGTGCCAGGAGGAGCCCGAAAACATGGGGGCTTGGCGCTATCTGGATCAGCATTTGGAACGCGCCGCCCAGGCGGCTGGCATGGCCACCCCACTGCCCGTCCGCTATATCGGCCGCGATGCCTTTGCCGCGCCCGCCACCGGCAGCCATCATCGCCATGAGGCACAGCAAAAAGCCCTGGTGACCGCCGCCTTGGCGATCTAGGAGAGGTAGTATGACCTGTTTATAGGGGCTTACAGTAACTTATCGCTTGTAAAAGTCATCTTCTTCTTCAGGGGTTGATAGATTTTTTTCTAAAACCTTTTTTACCACATTAAGAGCAGCCATTCGGGAGCAAACGTTAATACTTGGAGACGAAAAATCAAAAAAATTACAAAACAAGTCTATAAATTTTATAGCCCAATTGTTTAATTTTTCCATTTCTTCAATAGGTGGCAAATATGTAAGTTCATGTATGTTTTCGGTCTTTAAAATTTCTGTATGAGCCAAAACCTTATCTCTGTATTTGAATAACTTGGAAAGAGTATCGTTGCTGTCTTTATTGGGAATATTTTTTTCAAAATAATCAAAGAATTCTTTTTTTATTTTTTCAAATTTTATGTCTTCGTTTAAAAAATTATTTATTTCTGATAATCCTAACTCTTCTAACTCCCGTTTATACATTGTTTTAATATAAAAATTATCTTTTGTGTTTAATATATCGGTGGTTTTTAAAAAATTTAGAAGTTCGTATACGGTATGTTTTTTGTAACCTTTATTTGATTTATCGTAAATCTTGCATAAGCAATTGATAGCTTCATGCATAGAGAACTGCATCGTAACACCAAAAAAATGTCCATGTTTCTTATTTATTTCTTTTGCGTGCTTAGCAATTCCTTCGTACAGACCAATACCACATTTAACCCAATAGCAGTTTAGTAATACGGGACGATATAAATTTTCTGCGTCCTGGTTAATCGTCATGGTTTTGGTTGCTATATTCTTCTCATTGAATGAGAGGAAAGATATCTTGGTGTTCAGTGGTCAAAATTGAGCTTTGAAAAAAGCTGTCAACTGCCGCTTTCCTATCGAAAATGGCGTCCCCTACGGGATTCGAACCCGTGTCGCTACCTTGAAAGGGTAGTGTCCTAGGCCTCTAGACGAAGGGGACATACCGCCTTAAATAATACGATAAGACCTGTAAAGCAAGGGTTAAGCGCAGGGATGGGCAAAATAATTTGGATAGGCCTGCTATTGCCAGTCGCCGCGCCAAGCTGGAATAGGGCGCCGGAAGGGAAAACCTGTCGCGGCTAACCATGGTGATAGGGGTGGCCGAGGATAAGTTGGCGGGCGCGATACAGCTGTTCCAACACCATCACCCGCACCAATTTGTGCGGCCAGGTGGCCTGACCAAAGGCCAGCAGGGCATCACCGCTGCGCCGTAAGTCTCCATCCAACCCCTGATCGCCGCCAACAATCACATCCACCCCGCGCGCGCCCGCATCTTGCCAATCCTGCAACAGCTTGGCCAGGGCGGGGCTGGTCAAATTTTGTCCCCGTTCGTCCAGGATCAATCGGCGGTGGGTGGCGGTGCATTTGGCCTGAATCTTGGCGGCCTCCTGCGTCAGGCGTGCGGCGCCAAGGCCACTGGCTGCTGGCAGTTCGATTAGGTCACACCCTGGCTGCTGCAACCGCTGCTGATACTGCATCACCAACGGCAAAAAGGGGTCATTGCCCGCGCTGCGCCCCAGGCTGAGAATTCTTAGGCGAAGCGCCCAGCCGGCACCAACCATGGCGAATAACAGGCGTTAGGCGGTGGGGGATGACATCGATGCGCTTACACCCGCACCACGCCCTGCCCCAGCCATATTGGGAGCCGATTTTGCCAAGGATTCTTGAAACGTGGCCGAAGAGCTGGCGGAGGCTTCGCTTTCCGGAAAGCTGGCACCCCACATTTTTTCCAGCTGATAGAATTCGCGGATTTCTGGCCGAAACAGGTGGACGATGACGTCACCAATATCCAACACCACCCAATCGGCGTTCGGCATCCCCTCAACCCCGCTGTTCAGCCGAAAGGTGGCCTTAAGCGATTCGACCAGGCGGTTGCACAGCGCACCAACCTGCCGCTGCGACTGGCCGCTGGCAATCACCATAAAGTCGGCCATGGTGCTTTTGCCCGCCAGGTTGATGACCACCGGCGATTCCGCCTTACCATCTTCCAGCACGGTCAACACATGCTGCAAAACACTGGCCACGGCAGGCGGGGTTGGATCAGACGGGGTTAGGCGAACGGTTTTGGCGACATGCATGGGGGGCACTCCTTAACAACTAAGTGGAGAGGGGGTGGAAAGGGAAAAAATCGTAAAAGCGTTGGGCAAGGGTGATTGAAGCTGCGGCGGCTGGTGGTGGCTGAAACAACTCAAAACACTGTTATTGTCCGAATGACCATGAACGCCATGATTGGCAACGCTGGTGTTAGCAGGAATGGTCATGCGACCTCATGCCATGGGCGACCAGCCAACCGGTGCCGGATTGCTGAAGCGGAGATGTGATACCAACTTTCAGAGACAAAAGTCCAGGAGGGCAGTGCCCGACGGTGTCGGATCGCTGATGGGGTAACAACACGGTTGCGACGGTAACGATGGCCTACCCTACTAAGTTTAACAGATGAATTGTAGCACGGCCGCCCAAACACCGCAAGCGGCACCTGACGCATCAGATTTTGATAGCGGCGCCAGCGGTGCAGCTGGCCAAAATTGTCGCTGCCCATCATGAAAACCCAACGAATGCGGGGAAAGCGTTTTTTCAGCCGTTGCAGGGTATCAATGCTGTAAAAGCTTTGCCACTGCTGCTCAAGGTTGCTGACCATAATCGGCAGGTTGCGGGTAATCTGTTGACAGGCGCGGTGCCTGGCCGCAAAGGGTGCCATCCCCACCGGGCTTTTCAGCGGGTTTTGCGGCGACACCATCCAAACAATCTGATTCAGCCGCAATTTTTTGCGCGCCAGCAGGCTGATTGCTACATGGCCGTGGTGCGGGGGGTTAAAGGAACCGCCCAGCACACCAATGCTAACCCGTATAAAGGGTGAAAGCCGCATAATGCCCCTGTGGTGATGATCTGTTAAGAATTGATTGGGTACTATAGCGGATAAGTTGCCAAAACTGCACGCAGTTCTTATCGTCTTGGCTTGGTTTGTTGGGGGGTGGTAAGAGTTTTCAAAGGCTGTAGGCGCTGGGGCAATGCTTTTTTGGGGTTATCCCCTTCACTCTCACCCTTTTCCCGACTATCATCATCGTTCCATCCTTAATTGAATGCATGAATCCATGACCGATGTTTGCCTGCGTTTGGCCTTTATGCCTGTAGCCAACAGCAACCGCCAAATCCTGTACCATGAGGGGTTAGCGCGGGTGGAGTATCAACAGCGCTTTTTGATCCCGATGCAATTTCTGCCCAGCTTGCAGGATAAGCAGCTGATGGCCGCTTTTGATGCTCATATCTTGGCCTTGGCGGTGGCGTGGTTGCAGGCCAATCCCCGACTGAACCTTGGCCTCAATATTTTGCCCGAAACAATTGGCGACGCCGATTGGCTGGCCGCCTTTGACCAGTTGGTCACACCCGACCTGCGCCCGCGGTTGATTTTGGAGCTCAGCGATATTTTGCTGATAAGCCAATGGTTGCCTCATGCCAATACCCTGGCCTTATTGCGTGCCAGCGGGGTTCGGTTGGCCTTTGACAATCTCAATTTCCGCGAAGATGAGCTGGCGGCGGATATCGACCGCCTGTTGGCACAATTGTTTGGGGTTGGGGTTGATTTTGCCAAACTGGATCAGATGTTTGTTGATCGGCTATGCCAATCAACCTATACCAGCGGCACCTTTAACGCCTTTAACCTGATTCGCCAATATGCCGAAGATAACCAGGTTGGTTTGATAGCGGGCGGTATTGAATTTATGTCGCAAATTGATTTTCTTGAGGCGCTGGGCGTGCCGTATGTGCAGGGCTTTTTGATTGGCAAGCCTGACCTTGGCTTGGATAGTCAATCGGGCGAATCGCCATTCCGTTTGTTGGATAACGCGGTTGGACAGGTCATCGCCGAAAAGGCTGAGGCGTTGGCGGCGGCGGCGGTGAAGAAAAAATAACTTGTGATGAAAAGCTGGCTGGATGATACCACCCCCCGACCATGGCAAAACCCACAGCGATCCTGGCGGTGGAACCAATTCGCCTGGCCACGACGATGCCAAGGCAACCGCCGATGCCGCCGAACAGTTGTTGGGATGGTGGCAACAGCGTATCAATCAGTGGCTCACCGATCCGCAAACCCTGGCACAGGCCAGCCAGCAATGGTTGCGTTGGCAGGAATGGTTGGCAAGCCAGGGTATGACCGCGCCCACGGGGGCGGCCTCCCCCTTTGCGGGCGCCCCTCCATCACCGGCTCCATCACCTGCTTCATCGCCTACCAATCCGGCGGATCAGTCCGATGACCATGATGCCCTACAACGGCTGGCCAATCGATTGGATCAGCTTGAGCAACGGTTGGCGCGATTGGAACAGCAGCAGCGGGCAGGGGGCTTCACCCCCGCTTAGCCTACCCCCACCCATGAGCGCCCAACTGTTGCAACAGATGCAGCGGCAGTCGGTGGATCAGATGCAACAGGTTGCCCAGGGCTATCAACGCTATCGCCAAGCCTCGCAGCAGAAGCGGCAACAGCGGGGGTCTTCCCAAAAAGCTGGCAATGGCGGGGCGGCCGCCAAGCTGGCGCGGCTGTTGTGGCAAAGTCATGATATGCGATTGTTGGCGCCCGCCGAGCAGGGGGTGCAGGGGGGCAGCCATCGCCCGGCCGTGCTGATTGTGCCATCCCTGGTCAATCGGGCAGGCATTTTTGATCTGCAAAGCGACGCGCCGGAGGGTAGCACGGGCGATCCTGGCGGCAAAAGTTTTATCGCTTTTCTGCAACAGGCGGGGGTGACCCCCTTGCTGCTGGATTGGGGGGTACCACAGCCCGCCCAGGCGGATTGGGGGTTGGATGCCTATGTGCAGCAGGGGTTGTTGCCCGCGCTGGCGGCGGCGGGGCAATGGTTGGGCAGGCCACCCGCGCTGTTAGGCTATTGCATGGGCGGCAATCTGGCGCTGGCGGCGGCGCTGTTGGCACCAGCGCTGCTAAGCCGATTGATTCTGTTGGCCACCCCCTGGAACTTTCACGGCGGCGATGGCCTAAAGTACGGGCAACAGGTTCAGGCGATTTGGCCATGGATTGAGGATCAGCTGGCACGCCATCATCAACTGCCGACCGCCGCCCTGCAACTGATGTTGTTGGCGCGGGATCCCATGGCGGTGATGGATAAATTTCGCCGCGCCAGCCAGCTGGATGGGCAGGCCTGGCAAGATTTTGTGGCGGTGGAGGATTGGTTGAACGATGGTGTGCCCCTTACGGCGCCGGTTGCCCGCGAAACCCTACAGGGATGGTTTGTGCAAAATCAGCCAGCGATAGGGCAATGGCAGATTGCTGAACGGCCAATGGTGGCGGCGCATCTGACCCACCCTTTGCTGCTGGTGGTGGCGGCGCGGGATAAGCTGGTACCGCCTGCCAGCGCCCTAAGCCTGGCCGATGATCAGCGCAACGCCAAAATTCTGATGGCCAACACTGGTCATTTGGGCTTAATGGCCAGCCGCCAGGTCATTCCACAGGTCTGGCAACCGATTGTCGATTGGCTTTAGCGCGGATAAGGATATATAGTCGTTCCAATTTAAAAATCACCAAATCCAGCTGAATTCAAGTTTGAAGTGCAACAAGGTGGATATTTTGGGTGAAGGCCTCAAGAGGGGTGAGCCAGTTGAGGCTTTTGCGTGGTGTTAAGTTATGGTTTAAGATGGTTTCTTGATAATCCTC